>DAOVFI010000688.1 GCA_030673005.1 Planctomycetales bacterium | reverse complement strand
ACCACGTCCCCGGTCGCGCTTATCGCGCTACGCCAGGTCAGGCCCGCGGGCTTTGATCCTTCGCCCGCAACAGTCTTATCCGTATACGCGCCGTCGGGCTGCGCGTCCGGCTCCTCTTTTGCGATAAGAACCCCGGGCACGGGGTAGATTTTATCGTCGGCCGCCCCAGCCGCAGCGGTGGTGCCGAGTCGTTCACGCCCGGCTGCGGGAACCGTGCATGTTGTCGCCGTCCGGCTTGAATAATAAACAATCTCTCGGAGCACGCCAGCGGCCGTCTCTATCCGACACCACCCCGTCGCCGGCCAGTCTGACAAGTCATCTGTCGCTGTTCCGACTGTACCAGCCCCAGCAGCGCCGAGTTGTGCATCGTTTGAGATGCGTTGCGAACCAAGCGTGCCGAGGAACGCTATTAAATCTTTTACCGTTGACGGCGAAGCGTTGTAAAGCGAAACGCAGCGATATTCTAAATCGCCCGCCGCGGCTTCCGCACTCGTGATATTGTCAAATCCGTATGTATTATTAAACACGCTCGCAAGCGTCGTTGTTTCCGTGCCGGTCAAGTTGTCGGCCGCGGTACGCGAAACGACGATGCACTTTTCATACTCGCCATTTCCGCCTTCCAGGAGCTTCGTTTCCCCATTTGCGATTGTAACGCCGGCCCCCTGCGTGCCACCCGGCGGCGTCCATTTCAATTCATCGTTTCCCGTCGCAGTTAAAGTTCCGGCCCCCGTGCCGTTTGCGCCGTGTACGCGCTTGATAGTAACGTTTGCAATCGCATTTGTGCGTACGACGCCGAGAAATTCCGCGCACGTACTTGATTGATGTTTGCCCAGGGAATCATCAGGCACTGCCTGCGCCCCGTTGTGCGCGGCCGCTCCGGTCAGGCGGACTTGTATCGCGTCCGCTCTCGTATATTCATCAGGCACGAGTATCTCCTTTTTTTTTCTTTCAACTTATCGTAACTTTATGCGAAACGTCGCTATACGAAAAACTTTTATCAGGAACGTCCGGGTGCCGCACCATAAGACATGTCAATTGAACTTCGCTTCCCTCGTTCCCATTATCTCCCACCGGAATTATTTGAAATAAATGTTTGGTCACATCGTCAAGATACGCGCTTGCCCAAGAAAAATATTCTTCGCCATAATCATAAATCCGCACCTGTTCGGTCCAGGACCCGCTTACACACTTTTTTATTATATAATAATCAACCGCCGCGGAACCCGTCCAGAACAA
>DAOVFI010000653.1 GCA_030673005.1 Planctomycetales bacterium | reverse complement strand
GCGTTGGCGTCGAAGGTCAGTTTTTTCGCCACAGGTCCGGCGTCTGTAACCGCCGAGATTTGAAAACCCGCCTCGTAGGTATCCAGGCAGTGCATCGCCGCCGTCAGACCCGACCGGAAAAACAGCGTCGCTATCGCGTCCTTTCGTCGCGGCGCCCTTGCTACGCCGACGGCGGCGACGTCCGGTCCGAATGCCTCAACCAGCGATTCGACCTGGTGGACGCCGTAGAAGAATATCCCGCCGTAAGGCGAATCCAGGTCGCAAGGCCCGGCAGAGGCAGCGGCGCGGACCTGCCCCCCGCGTTTTATCGCCCGGCGGAATGCGGCGAAGGTCTTCTGCATCGGTACGATGCCGAATGACGTTACCGGAACCTTCGCACGCCGGCAGCGGGCAAGGAATTTTTTCCCTGCCGACAGGCGATAACAGAACGGCTTGTCGATGAACATCGGCAGGCGCGCCTTCAGAAAGGCTTCAGCGGCCGGCAGGTGATATTTCGGATGACGGTGGTCGATAATCACCGCGTCGATCTCGCCTATCATGTCCGCCGGTCGCTTGACGGTCTTGGGGATTTTCCCGGCCCCGGCGGCGTCGGCGGCGAACTTGTCCGTCTCACCCCAGATCGCCACAACCCGGCAACCGGGAACCTTTTTGCCGATATTCAGCGTCTTGGCAATGGCTGCACTATGACTGTTTTCGGCACCGACAATTCCAATTCTGATCACAATCGTCTCCTAATCCGGAAATCCCTATTCACATTTCTTCACTTGACGAGGTGGCACGGTCAAGCAATTTGAGGTTTTTTTAAAAAAACCTCAAATTGCTTGGCCGTGGCTGCAACGTGAAGCTTTCACGGTCAAGTCATCACGGATTGTCTTCACGGCCAAGCGATGTAAAGGTCTTACGACCTTGACATCGCTTGACCGTGCCACCCGGTTTAAAAAACCTTCACTTGCCCGTCTGGGCGCGAACGTCCAGCAGTTCGTTTAGTTCATCTTCGCTCAAGATGCCGCGATTGAGCGCGACCTGGCGTATAGTCCCGCCGGTTTCGTGCGCTTCTTTTGCAATATCGGCGGCTGCGTCGTATCCGATTCTCGGTGCCAGCGCCGTCGCGAGCATCAATGACCGCTCGACCAGTTCGCCACAGCGCGCTTCGTCGGCGGTCAGGCCGCGGACACATTTTTCCTCGAACACTTTTGCTGCATTGGTAAGCAGCGAGACGCTCTCCAGCAGATTGGCTGCGATCATCGTCCAGGCCACGTGCATCTCCAGTATGCTCCCGACCCCGCCGAGTGCGCCGGCGGCGACGGCCGCGTCAAGCCCGACGACCTGGCAGGCGACCTGGATGACGGACTCGGGTATGACCGGATTGACCTT
>DAOVFI010000391.1 GCA_030673005.1 Planctomycetales bacterium | reverse complement strand
CCTGACTGTTTCTGGTTTTACGAAATCTTCCTTCATTTCCCGCGGCAGCATCTTCACGTCCCCTTTCTTGTCGCAGAAGTAGAGGGCGGATTCCGACGGTTTCCTGCCGTGGCCGTCAGCCCAGAGAGCGTAGAAATCGGGATGTGCGTTCAATGGACGCCGCGCGTATGAGTGGTTCCGTTTGCTGTCTCTCGTAATCTGTTTTACTTTTTCCCAGGTCTTTCCCAGGTCCTTGCTTATCCAGACGGCCATTTCGCCGCCGGGGTTATACGGTTGTGGCCCGGTCTCGGTCGGGCCGATGATCCGCCACGTTCCGTCATCTTCGATGTGGATGCAGCCGGTGTCGTAGTTGCTGTCCGAGGTCATCGCGGGGCGGATTTCCCAGTCCCGCCCGTTCCAGTGTGCTGTCGTCCACGTCCGGGGGTCGTTCTTCGGCCCGGCTTCGAAGCCTTTGCTCGTTACGTAGAGGATTATCGGACGACCTTGGGTGTCGAAGTTAATGTCCTTCATGTACACAAGCAGACCGTCGGCGGCGTAATCGTGAACCATCGCCTTATTGCTGACTTCTCGCAGAGGCGGCTGGATTATCTCGCCCTGGACATTGCGCCAGGTATCGCCGAAGTCGTCTGTCTGGACGTAGTAGAGATTCGTGCGGTAGTTCAACCCGCCCGATTCGGGGTGATAATTGAAGGCAGTGCCAACCTTTTGGTCGTGGGTCCAACTGATCTGGTAATGTCCCAGCCCGAAGAAGGCGAGCATCTCAGGATCGCTCCATTTTCGTCCGTCCTCGCTTCTCATCCAGTACAGGCGTCTGCGGCCGCGCTGATCATAGTGCTCGTCATGGTAGCGGGTGTGCAGAAAGAGCAGTTCGCTTCCGGGCAGATACCATACCTGGGGATATGAAAAGTTCGTCTCGCCGACCAGTTCGAATGCGTCGATGGAGTACGGCTCGGTGCTCTTATGGATATACGCCGGGCGGGCCGTCCCGTGGGAACTGGAGAATATCCATACGTATCCATCCCCGTCGAGCATGATAGTCGGATTGTCGTGGGCGTCGCTGGTCTGCTTGTCCAGCAGGATCGTGGGGCGGGGAACCATACCGCTCTGGTGGTCGTAAAACGAGACCATGTGCAGCAGCCGGTTCTGGTCGGCGGGCCTGCCCCCGTAGCAGAAAAAGGTTTTGTTCACTTCCTTTGCGTACCAGGCTAGCGGGAGGTGCTTGGCGCAGTAAGTCCCCAGCCCGCCGCTGTACTTATAGACGTACTTGTCGCCGGACGGCTGATTCATATACCAGATGCCGCGATAGCCGTTGTCCCTGGCGTTAATAGTTATCATTGAAACGGACTCCTTTTACTTTTCCGCCGACAGACGGGTCAGCGCTGGCGGGCCGATGTATTTTGTCGCGACGACCACGTCGTCGAACCAGACGGTGTTGACCTTGTTGGTTTTGGCAGAGTGCTTCGTAACGTACAGCATCAGCCAGAATGCGTTTAGTTTGAGTTTTCCGCTCGAGCGCCAGTTGATGTTCTTGTGGTGGGCCAGTTTTACACCGTCAATCCACAGTGCGACCTGCCCGTCGGGCTTGCCGGGGGTGTTGCACTTGGTCATAAACTCGACGCAATACCACTTCCCGCGTTTGGGGACGGCGTAAGGTTTTTTTGAAAACCCCCGGCCCCAGAATTTACCGTCGCCGCTGCGTCTCATCTTCCACCAGTAGCAGTAGAAGTGCCACGCCCCGGGCGGGGGATACTTCCCCCAGTGGCTCCACGGCTCGATGCCGATGGAGAATTTCTTATCGCCTGCCGGTCTCAAACCCGCCCCGCCGGTCGGCCAGCGATACGCCGGCAATTCAGCGCCCATGTGCACGAAGTGATGGATGTAGTCGATGTCGGCGGCGAACTTCACGCAGAAACGGGCGTGCATCTTCTCATGACCGGTCTTGAACCGGCGGAACAGGTGCCCGCCGGAGTTCTTGCCAAGCGTGGCCGTTATCCGAAGCGACTGCCTGCCCCCGTGGACGTTCGCCGGCTCGCGCACCAGTTTCAGCGCGCCGGCCTTGTTGGAGATGCTGGGCCATCGCTTCTTATCAAAGACCTTGGTCTTGTCTTCGAAATCTTCGTGCAGAATCACAGCCGGGTCTTTGGCGATTCCCTTATCGCCGGGATACTTCGCCGCAATCGAAGCCGGCCGGGTGGCGGCAGCGGGTTTCGTCGTCGCAGATTTTGTCGTTACGGGCACGCCGGAAGAAAGACAAACGGCAAGAACCGATAATACCAGCGCTACCGATAGGGAAAAGACAGGTTTCATTGCTTACTCCTTTCAGGTCTGCAAGCCCAGCCATTGCTACTCTGCGAAGTAGCGACTCTTCGCTCCGAAGCACGAGTCGAATGGCTGGGCTTTGTATAACACACGGCGAGCCGGTTTCTTTTCAATACATCCACCGTGATAAATCTTCGTGAAAAACCGTGATTTCAGGATGTTCGATGGTACAAGGCCTTTCTTTGACTCAAGCGTAGTCGGCGGGAAATGGTCCTGTCAAGGCGAGTCGTTCCTGACTTTCCGGGATTTTACCCGGAGAATGAGTCTTATTCGATGTTCGACGTGATTATTAAGAATGGACAGGTGATAGACGGCAGCGGGCGGGAGCGATTCGGCGCGGACGTTGGTATTGAAGGCGACAGGATAGTAAAAATCGGCAACCTGTCAGGCGAGGACGCCTCGCGAATCATTGACGCCGACGGGCTTATCGTCGCGCCGGGTTTTATCGACATGCACGCACACGAGTATTCAGT
>DAOVFI010000331.1 GCA_030673005.1 Planctomycetales bacterium | reverse complement strand
CGGCTGGAGGATGTACACCGACCCGCTGCCGCTGTTGGACCACAGAACCTTGCCGGTTTTACCGTTCAGTGCGTGTATGAACGTTCCCATGAAGGGCCAAATCCCGGCGGCGAAGTACACTTTTCCGTCACAGACGACCGGCGCTCCCCGGGCAGGATAGATGCTGATCAAGCGGTCGTTTCCGATGATTCTGTTGTTCAGCGACCCGCCACGGAACTTCCAGAGCAGTTTTCCGGTGTCGGCCTGAAGACAGTATAAGTATCCGTCGTCGCTGACGAAGAAGACTTTACCGTCGGCAGCGGCCGGGGCGAACCGTACCGGTCCGTCGGCGTAGAATCGCCACCGCTCCAGACCTGTTTCGGTGTCGTAGGCCGTTACGTTGTCACGGACCATTGAAGGCACGAAGATATGCTTGCCCATCACAACCGGCTCATAGGAGGCGTCGAACTGTAGTCGGATTTGGTTTTTCGGCCAGGCCGGGGCGGGTTTCGCCAATTGACGTCGCCATTGAAGAACAAGCCTGGCAGGCAATTCCTCATCTGTGGCGGCGGACCGCCCCGCGTCGTGGCGCCAAGTGGGCCAGTTACCCGCACGGGCGCTCGAGGCCAGCAACATCACCGGCAGGGCCAGGCGAAAAGCAAACCCAAGATGCCGGTTGTTTATGTATCGCATGAGTCGTCCCTTTCAACTATCCAACAAGGCCCCGTCTTTCATCTCGCGCAACCGGTGGGCGGACCGCGCCGCGGCGAAGTCGTGGGTGGTCAGCAGCACAGACCCGCCATCGCGGGCGAATTCAGCCAACGCCTCCAGGACCGCCCGAGCGTTCTCGTCATCGAGGTTACCCGTGGGTTCATCTGCCAGCAGGAGTTTCGGCCGATTCAGCATCGCCCTGGCCAGCGCGACGCGCTGACACTCGCCGGTGCTCAGATCGGCCGGCACGTGCTCGACGCGCTCGGTAAGGCCGAAACGCTCTATCAACCGGTCGGCCCGCTCACCCGCGTCCGCCGAGGGGCGCCCCAGCGATGCGGCCAGAACGTTCTGGCGAACATTAAGGTAAGGCACCAGGTGGAACTGCTGAAAAACGAAGCCGATTATCTCCGCCCGCAAACGTGCCCGGTCTTCCGGCCCGAGGGTGTAAGGATCCTGCGACTCGATCAGTATCTGTCCCTCATCCGGCCTGAGAAGTCCGCCGAGCGTCAACAACAGGGTTGTCTTGCCGCAGCCGCTGGGTCCCCTGACGGCCAGGAATTCCCCCGCCGACAGCGACAGCGACACGCCTTTCAGCGCACAAACGGATCGTTCGCGCCGACGATATGTCTTGTGCAAACCGCGGATTTCCAGCACGAATTTCTTACTGCTCACGAAGCACCTCCGCGGGGTCCTGGCGAGCCGCTATCATGGCCGGCGCCCACCCAGCCAGGACTGACAAGGCCGGCGCAGCCAGAAGAACAGCAATCGGCAGGTAAGGCGAGAATATCTCCGTCCCAGCCGGCGAATCAGGTCGGCACCAGACGACGGCAAACCCGGCGATGTAGCCGGCGATCGCGCCGAGCGAACCGACGATTAGCGACTTGATCTGGAAGACGGCGAAAATCTGTCGTCGCCGCAGACCCAGAGCAAGTAAAATGCCGATCTCGCTTCTTCGCCGGCGGACATTGCTCATCGTCAGCAATATCAGCCACGCGGCGCTGCCGATCAGGATCAGCGGCGCAGCCCATTCCGCAAAGTTCTCGAACCGGCGCTTCATGCCGGCACGTGCGCGCGTTTGACGTTCGATGTCGGCAACGCCCTGGCGGCGGGCGGCGGCTACCTGCGCTTCGGCCTCCTCGGCGGCGCGCATGCGGGATTCGTATCGAATGGTCGCGTTGGAGACCATCACGCGGACCCGGGTGTCGGGGAGAATCCGTTCGATTTGCCTTTTCGCATCGTCAATCTTCGCTTTGGTGCAAAGGCAGTTCAAGGCGAGGATCCCGCTGATTCGACCGGGCTTACCGAGCAGTTGCTGGGCCTGTTTCAGGTCGATCCACACGCTGCAGTCGTCGTTCGTCCCACGCGCATCGTACACCTTGACCACCCGGAAGGACTTGTCTTTTACCCTGACCGTCTCACCCACTTCGACGCCGAGTTCGCGGTGAATGTCATGACCCACGATCATCTCGCCCGGCGCGACAGCGGCCAGCAGGGGCTTTTTGCCCGAGCGGTGGCTCAGGGGTACTTCTCCCCGCGTACCTACCAGAAAAACCTCCTGACGCCTGTCGCCGAAAAAGAGAATCTGTCTTTGCTGAAGAACGCCCAGCAGGTGACGCACCGTCATGATTCCCGAATTCGCCAGCGTATCGACGTTCCGCTCGTCCATGTACCTGGAAGGCTCACCGCGCACGAGATAGTCAACAATTCCTTCAGCCTTCGGAAGGATCAGCAGGTTATAGCCGAACTTCAGCATAATCTTGCGGTAGGCCTCGTTGAGTTCAGAAGCCCTTTTGTCGGCTTCGGCCTGGCGGCGGTGTACTTCCGCTTCGATCTCAGCGCTTTTTGCAGCGAGGATGCTATCGGTGTGGATATCGTGGCTGCGCAACAGCGTAACCGTCGCCACTACACAGCCAACCACTGCCGTGACGGCAAGGACAGCCATGGCAAAGTTCAACTTGCGATACCGCAATTCTCGTATGACCAGACGCCAGGGAGTCATTTTTCATTTCCGAACCGACTTGCCCGCCTCTTGCTGAGCACGAGCACTGTCAATAGTATGACACAACCGACGATAAAGCCCGCCGCAAAAAGGGTATTTCGCAACCACATCGTCGAGGCGCCGGGGTTAACCGACGGGACCGTGTCGTCCTCGTACGAAGGTTCGCTTCTGTCCGCCTTTGCCGGCGCCACACCCGTCAGTGCGGTCAGCGACGGCAGTGCCGCGTCATCGACCATCCGCCCGCCGGCGGGGTTGGACCAGTCGGCCTTTATCAGCAAGTCTATTCCCGGGTGTTCTCGTTTCACCTGGCATGAACACGCTGCAACGAGCGACCGGCAGGCTATGCGGACGTTCCGTTCGGTGATCCCTTCGCCGACCAGGGCGTACAGCGCACGTCCCCGACCATAGACGGGTATCGCGATCGGTTTACCGGCGGCGGACAGCTCGGCCAGGTCCGGCTCGCAGGAAATGAGCATGCCGACCAGGAACCTCTCCCGTGGATCACGCGGCGACAGCCGCAAGAGCGAAAATGAAACCCGCAGATTTTCTGTTACCGGATTGCCTCGTTCATCGCTCGTTAGACCGGCCGGCCCCACCGGCGCGGGAAGCTCCAGCGACTTTGACAACCTCGCTAATTGTGTCTTCAGGCGCACGGCA
>DAOVFI010000363.1 GCA_030673005.1 Planctomycetales bacterium | reverse complement strand
CTGCACGCTGACCGAGCAGATGCTTATCATCGCCGACGCCGAAAAACCCGTCGCGGTCGCCGGCATCATGGGCGGGCTGGAAAGCGAGGTCGGCGAAGAGACGACCGACATCCTCATCGAGAGCGCCCAATTCGACCCGCTGACCATCCGCAAGGCCGCCCGCGCTCTGTCGTTGATGAGCGAATCGTCCTATCGTTTCGAGCGAGGCGTGGACCCGGTGGCCGTCGATGCTGCTTCGATCCGGGCGTGTCGGCTGCTGCTCGATACGGCCGGCGGTGAACTGGCCTCGGGTGTCATCGACGTCTGGGCCGAACCTTACGAAAGCCCTGAAGTCGCCATGCGGACCGACCGATGCCGGGCCATTTTGGGCGTTGAGATCGACGACGCCGCGCAGGCGGAAATTCTCGACCGGCTCGGACTGTCGGCGAAACTGACCGGCGGCAGGGTCGTCTGCCGGATTCCCGCATGGCGGACGGACCTGCCCCGCGAGATCGACCTGATAGAAGAGGTCGCCCGCCTGCACGGATACGACAGGATTCCCACCTTCAATGAGGTAACTCATCCCGTGGCCGGTACGTCTGCGTCTGAGAGTATTCGACGACGCGTGCGGGACTCGCTGGCCTCGACCGGTTTCGACGAGGCCGTTACCTTCAGTTTCGCCGACGACGCCGAAGCGGTCCTGTTCGGATTCGAGAAATGCCTGCACGTGGACGCGAAAGTTCGCAGGACGAACAACCTGCTCCGTCCGACACTGCTCGGCTCGCTGCTGAGGGCGTGCAAAAACAATCAGGACGTTGGAAACGACGACGTGAGCCTCTACGAACTGGCCGCTGTATTCCCGCCACGGACCGTTAGCGATGTCGAACGAGGCGAACCCGGCGACCTGCCGGACGAATACGTCGCCCTTGCGATGGTATCGCAGCGGGACCTGGCGGACCTGCGAGGCGCCCTGGAAGCGGTAACAGGACGGTCGGCGCCGTCGGCGGAATTCGAGATCGTCCCGACCCCGGCTGCCGGTTTTGCCGAGGGTCAGTCCGCCGAAATTCACCTTTCAGGCCGGTCGATCGGGTTAATCGGAATGATCGACCAGCCGGTGCTGGACTACTATGGTCTGGAAAGGCCATACTCGGCTGCGACGATCCGTTTCGAGGCGCTGATGAGAGCCGCCACCTTCGAGCGGACCTACACGCCGCTGCCGAGGTTCCCCGCCGTCGGACGCGACCTTTCGCTGGTGGTAGATGAGGCAGTTACCTGGCGCGAACTGGCCGGTGCGATTGATTCGACGGATCAGCCCATGCGGGAATCGCTTCAATACGTCGGCACGTACCGCGGCAGGCAAATCCAGGCCGGGAAAAAGTCTATAACCGTCTCGCTGACTTACAGGTCGCCCGACGGAACACTACGGCACGAGCAGGTAGATGAGATGGTCGCACAGGTAGTCCGGGGCCTGGGCAGACAACTGGGCGCCGAACTGCGATCGTGAATCGATCCGGTTCCCTATATGTTTCAAGACCTGACGAGAGACTGTCAGCGGCGCGGTTTTCTGGTATAAGATAAGGTGGAGCCGGAAAGCAGTCATGGTCACAATTGGACAGATCGAAGACATTGGCCTGCGAATCGGGCGGGAATTTCATCCGCAACGGGTGGTATTGTTCGGCTCCCACGCAAGCGGAACGGCCACGAGCGATTCGGATGTGGATCTTCTGGTCGTGATGCGATTTGAGGGGAGCGGTTTTCGCAAGTCTCTGGAAATCCTCAACCGTATCGACGTGCGGATTCCAATAGATCTGATCGCAAGATGCCCCGAGGACGTTGACCGCCGCTATGTCGAAGGAGATCCAGTTATCCGCGAAGCCATAGACAAAGGGAAAGTCCTGTATGAACGACACGGCGAATGCGACAGGCACTTCTGGAGTTATTCGAAGAGGGAAAATAGAAGGTGAAAAATGCCGCCTGCTCAACCCAACATTCTTCTGATTACCTCCGACCAGCAGCATTACAGCACGCTGGGGGCAGTGAATGACCGTATTCAGACGCCCGCCCTGGACCGCCTTTGCGACGAGGGCGTGCGGTTCGAGCGGGCCTACTGCCCCAATCCCACCTGCACGCCGTCGCGGGCAAGCATAATCACCGGAATGTATCCCTCACAGCACGGCGCGTGGGCGCTCGGGACGAAACTGTTCGAGGACGTTCCGGTAATCACCGACACGTTCAGGCAGGCAGGCTATTTCACCGCGCTGGTCGGGAAGGCGCACTTCCAGCCGCTGGCGTCCCAGCCCGGAATGGAATCCATCGAATGTCTGCCGCTTATTCGCGACCTGGATTACTGGCGGGATTTCCACGGGCCTTTCTATGGTTTCGAGCACATTGAAACCGCCCGGATGCACGGCTGTGAGTACCTCGTCGGGCAACACTACGCGATCTGGATGGAAGAAAACGGCCTGGCCGACTGGGCGGATTACTTCGAGCCTTGGCCGCCGGACGCCGAAAAGATCGCCCGCCTCCGCGCCAATCGCCACTGGGCATTGCCGGAGGAATTTCACTATACCCGCTGGACCGGCGAGCGGACCATCGCACAGATCGAGCGCGCCGCCGAAGAACGCCGGCCGTTCTTCCTGTGGTCCAGTTTCCACGACCCGCACCCGCCGTACATCGTCCCCGAGCCGTGGGCGAGCATGTACGATCCGGCCGATATGAGGCCGGGCGCGCTGGTCGAGGGTGAGCACGATCGCAACCCGCTCCACTTTCGCATGACTCAGGAGAAAAACCCCGACTTCCTCGGCGTCTTCGGCGACAAGTGGGTCCACGGCGGACACTCGCACTTGCGCAGCCGCGAAGAACTCGCCAAAGACCTGGCCGCCTATTACGGCATGGTCAGTTTTATGGACAGTGAAATCGGGCGGATTCTCGATTCGCTCGACCGGCACGGTCTGGCCGATAACACGCTGGTGGTCTTCACGACCGACCACGGGCACTTCCTCGGCCGGCACGGCCTGATCGCCAAGGCGATCCACCATTACGAGGACATCCTCCGCCTGCCGTTTGTCGTCCGCTTCCCCGG
>DAOVFI010000123.1 GCA_030673005.1 Planctomycetales bacterium | reverse complement strand
GTCGCCAGCACGAAGAACGGGTCCTTCATGGGCATGCGCTTTCCGCCGATCGACGCCTGCCGTTCCTGCATGGCCTCCAGAAGGGCGGCCTGCGTCTTGGGCGGGGTACGGTTGATCTCGTCGGCCAGGATGATGTTGGCGAAAATCGGACCTTCGAGGAACTTGAACTCGCGCGTACCCGTTGCGCGGTCTTCCTGGATAACCTCGGTGCCGGTTATGTCCGAGGGCATCAGGTCGGGCGTGAACTGGATTCTCGCGAAATCGAGTTTCAGGCACTTGGCGAGCGAGGATATCATCAGCGTCTTGGCCAGGCCCGGCACGCCTTCCAGAATGGCGTGACCTCGCGCGAATATGCACGTCATCAATTCTTCCAGCACCTGCTCCTGACCAACGATCGCCCTGGCCATTTCCTTGCGAAGGACCTGATAGGCATTGGTAAGACGCTCCACCGCAGCCAGGTCGTCCTGGCTCATTTTGTTCTGTTCTGCCACTTCTTTCTCCTTATTCGATAATAATTAGTGTAATTCGTGTTTTCTAATTAGTGTAATTCGTGTTTTCTAATTCGTGTAATTCGTGTTTTCTAATTCGTGTAATTCGTGGACAAGGACTATCGCTGGCAAATCGGCAGGTATCCGTACGGTAGTTGCAGTATTACAGTTGCGATTGCCGTTCCGTACGTCGTGCCGACGCTGTCGCCCATCCACGAGCCGTCCACGTTCTGGAGTCTCATCAGGCGGTCGCGTATCTGGGGGTAGTATGTCTGCCAGTCCGCCCCGCCGCGCTGATACGTCGCCTGCGCCATGTAAAAATGGGTGTAGAAGTAGTGCCCGCCGGAGCGGTTGACGGTTACGGCGCCTCTACAGTATTTGACCAGTTTTTCGACCATAGCGGCCTCTTTTCCAAGCCCGCCGCTCTTGCGGTCGTAAATGCCGGCGGCGTAGAAGCACGCGATAGCGGCGGCCGATATGGCCGGGCGCGACGAACCCCGGCTCCGGGCCGAGTAGCATATCCCACCGTCGCCTTGCTGGCAGAGTTTCAGGTACGCCACCGCACGCTCGATCGTACTGGCGGGCACCTTAATACCCACGTTCCGGCAGGCGCGAAGGGCCTGAAGCTGCGTAACCGTTACCGAACCTTCATCAGAGTTCTGGGTGGGCGTGTAAATCCATCCGCCCTTGCTCGACTGCGACTTGGCTGTCAGCGCCACCGCCTTGTCCAGAACCTTGCGTATCCGCTCGCTCAATTCCTTGTTCAGGTCCATCCCGTAACACTGGGCCAGGAACAGCATTGAAAAACCGTGCCCGTACATGCTTCTGCTCTCGCCGGTCGGACCGCAAATCAGGCCTTTTTTGCTCGATTCGGCCAGCCGGAGGATGTAAATCATCGCCTTCTTGACTTCCTTGTAGTACGGACCTGTCTCCGGCGTCGAACCCGACGCCATAAAACCCAGGCCCGACAGCGAGGTCATCACCGCCGGATAGTTGTAGTAACCATACCCGCTGTACCAGCTCCCGTCGGCTCGCTGCGTACGTTTGAGATACTTCAGACCCTTATCGATAGCCTTGATCGTATCGGGGGTCATCATCTTCGGCAGCGCCCGGCTGGGCGCGGCGGCCAGGGCCAGATTCGACCCGGGACCGGATGAAACTCCACTGTCGCCCCAAGGCGCCATTATCAGCGCCGGCGCCACCGCCAATATCAGAATGTTCCTTTTCAATTGTCGCATAATAGTTATCCTTATTATTGCTTCTGGCCGTAAACTTCCAGCCCTTTGTGCGTCTCCAGCACAAGCCGACCCGCCGTTATCACCGGGCTTGAGATCATCCTGTGCCGGAAAGCGCGATGGAGACGGTTTATCGGCATCGCGTTGGGCAGCGAGAATCTCTGGACGACCTTACCGGTCGATGCGTCGATTACCATCGCGGCGGGATTGTGGTTATAAGACGAATTACTGACAAGCACGCCAACGTGCCCCCGTCCTATCTGGAACGGTATAACACTGTATCTATGTCTCCGTGACGCTCCCGGCGGGACCAGGTCCACCGGCCAGCAGGCTTCGCCCGTGATCAGGTCGAAGGCGTGCAGACTGGGACCGCCGAAGTAACACGCCCGTCCGACACTCAACGCAACGCGTGAAGAATGGGTTTGTGAACATGCCACAACGTAAAGACGATTGCCCGCCAGCCTGGTCATAACCGGTACGGCCGTCTTTCCGTCAATCGGCTGGGTCTGGAATGTTCGTGATATCCGCCCATACCCGGCAAGGCTTCGCATCTCGACCAGACCGCTGCCAGAGATCGGCGAAACAAATACGTGCGTCCTTGTAACGCCCAGGATCGAGGGTGAAAGTTTCGCCGTAAAGTCGAATTCCCAGATGGGCTTGTTGGCTCCAAGGATCGGCTCGATGAGTCGAAGCATCCGCCCGTCGCAGGCCACTACCAGCCCGTCGGGCGTCAGATACGCCTGGATGGAGCGTTTTCCCAGAGGTGTCTCACCCAGCAACTTACCGGTGTTTATGTCGAACACGCTGGCCTTCCGACCACTTCGCCCATGGCGGGTCAGCAGAACACCGCCGGCAATTTGCGGAACGGACAACCACGGAATCTCCTTCCTGTTGACCTTGTGATTCCAGAGTTCCTTACCGCTGCGCATGTCCATCACATAAATACCGCCATCGTACGTCAATACCGCGATCCGATCATCAGCGATAGTCAATGCAAAGAGTCTTCTCAATAACATCTTTCCTGCTGTGTAGCGCCAACGGACCTTTCCGGTCCTGACATCCACGCCGGTGAATCCGCCCCTGCTGCCCACTACGAGTGTCGATGAGTCGCTGCTCAAACCGGCCTGGAACGAATGCGGATTATACCAACGGTACAGGCGGGCGCTATCCAGCAGCGAAGTCGTCTTCCACTCGATCGCCTTATCGAAAGACGTCTTCGATGGGTCGAACCGGCAAATCCGCGACCCGTACAGGAGGAACAGGCTCTTGCCGCAGCGTATGGGTCGTCCGTCGGCATGGCGGAGAATCATCTGCGCCTCGGCCTGATTCTGCGAACCTGCGAAAATCCGCTCCAGCGGCGGCTTGATCGGACCCGGCAGAACCAGCGGCGAAGGTCGGACCGGACGCAGTTGAGAGGCAAAACGCTTTTTTACCTCGCCGGCGGAACCCGAAACGTCGGCAAAGGAAATCCTTGCATCGGCCGGGACATCCTCCAGCCCCCGAATCGCAAGCCACGTAACACGCGGGTTCATCTGCTGATACACCATCGCCAACCCCACCTTCGCCGAGGGGGTCAGACCACTGGAGGGATAATCCCGCTCGATTCGAATAAGGTCTCCTCCGGCGAGACTCAGCGGTTTCCGCCTGTCCAGGCCGGTCAGACGCAATGCCCGGCGATAGCGTGATTCCGCAGCCCGTAAAAGCGCCATCGGCGAATGTGCGCTGTGACGGTAGGTATCAGTCACCCGCACCATTGCTTCGGGTCGATTGGCGGCTACGGCGGAGGTCAAGTCAGATTCGGCTCTGGCGTCGAATGCGGCGTAACAGTCCTGACCGTGCTCGGCGATAAGGCTCTTTATCAACCGGTGACCCAGTTCGTATCCGCTCCATCGTTTAGTGTCGATCGTATCGCGGACGAATGGATTGGCCGCTTCACCGATCTCCACGTCCGCCAGGTCGATCTTTGCGTAGGATACCGTGATTTTCTGCGCCAGTTCCGCAGCCCGGTCCGGCAAGCCGTTCTTCCCGTAATGTTTCGTAAGACGGACCAGCATTTCGCCCCGGCTGCGATCGCTGTAGGCGTAAGTCTGCGCCTTGTTGTAGAGTTCAAGCCTGACAGCATTGTCGGACGCCTTGTCGGCCAGGGAGACATACGTCCGGTACAGCGCCTGGTCGGTCTTGGCCAGCAGGGCGCTGTCGCCGTTGTCGGCTGCGCCCTCGCGGACTTTCAACAGGTCGCCCAGCGCCTGGGACGGTCGTCCGGCGTTGAATGCGTTCATGCCCCGCTGATACAGCAGCAGCGGAATGTCCTTGGCCGGCGCCTTTTCTATCCGCTGGGTCAGTTCGGCCCGCGCGGTCTCGAACGGGAAATAGGCCGAGACACCGGCGGCATTGGCGGCCAGCAGCTTACCGTCAACACAGACCAGGTTGCCCAGAATCGCATTAGGTTCGGCCAGCGGGGGACGGGTAACGGCAAAGTCGGGCAGGGATATTCGTATCATCTCGCCGCGCCCTGATGCGAGGATGGCATTACGGGTAACCGCAGGTCGGCCGTGAACGCCGCTGACACGATCTGCCGTCCATATCTGTTTCCCGTCGGCCACACTGATGATAACAACACTTTTGCTCGAAAGAAGCAGCCGCGAGCGGTCCACGGCGGTGAGATGCCGCTGCCCCTGACGGTCGGCGCTCCAGTCCAGCCTGCCCGTATCGGTTCGTAAAGCCAAAACAGTATCGCAGTCCGCCGGAAGACAGATCGCCTTGCCCTTTGTGACAACGATGGGATTGGGCGGGGCCGAGAGGTTGGGCTTACTTTCGTACTGATATGCCCACAGCGACCGACCGGTATCCGCCTCAAACGCGCCTATCACCCCGGCGTTGGTAACGACGAAGACACGCCCGTCCGACACCGCCGGAGGACTGGTCCGATCCTGCCATAAGTGAGCATTTCTACCGTATCGCGTGTTCCGAATAGGCGCCTGCCCGACCATCGCCTCCCATATAAGGCGCCCGTTCTCGGCGTCCAGGCAGACCAGGTGATGGGCCTGGATGTACTCGACGAGTGCGTACACCCGCCCGGCGATATAGGTCGGGGCGGTCAGGAATTTCCCGCCGCGAAGGAGGTCGCTGTCGCCGGCGCCGTCGCCGAGCTGCCAGACGAGTCTGCCCTGGTCGGCGATCGAGAATGCCGACAGGACCGATGTATCTACGGAATGTTTGCCCATCCGCATCCACATCACGCGGGAGTGATAAGGCGACCTGTACAGAACGAATTTTCCCGTCGCGAAGACTTTCCCCTCACCTGCGGTTACCGTCCACAGACCGCGATCCTCAACCGCCATCGGGAAAGGCGTATTGTACCTGCGCACACCGCTGGGCGCCTTTGATTGATATAACGGGAACTCGATTGTCTCCCATTGTTTCTCGCCGGTCAGCAGGTCATGCGATACGATACCGTCGGCGGCGCGGAAAATTACGCTCTTACCGACCACTATCGGATGGATCATGGCCGGCATGACCGTCTCGGAAGTCCTGTTGCCGGTCCGGTTGACAATGACCAACCGCCCCTCGCGCAGCATCACTTTTCCAGGCTTTGCACCGCGAGAGCCCCTGCGGGAAACAGACGTTACCGCCGCTTTTAACTTTATATTGGGATTGTCCTCAAGCCGACCGTCAATTGTGCTCCAGCGGGGGTTTAAGACCGGTCGGCACGTCTCCATCACAGCCACCGAGTCGGGCGCTCCGGCCAGGGACGGCCAACCTTCCTGACAGCGAATTCCGGCAGCCGGCGGCGAGAGGGAAAGCATCCGCCCCGCAAAGACCGCGACCTCTTCATCCCGCCCGCCGAAAGACGCGAGGGTCTTCGGATGCCGCTCTGTGAGGATCTTCATTACCTGCGACGCCCGTTCGGACTCACCGGCGAAGTGATGCGCAGCGACAATCTTCGCCAGCAGCACCGCCTCATCGGCTCGCGGTTCTTTGGATTGCCCGTCGTTGCAGGCCGATACCACCTTGCGCCAACAGCGGGCGGCCTGGGAAAACTCGCCACGGTCGAACAGGATCGCGCCGAGCATGCCCAACGCGTCGTCGCCGTAACTCGTATGAAAATAGCGACGAATGACGTCCCGCAGACCAAGCTCGTCGAACTGCTCGATGGCAACACCAAACATCCGCTTGGCGCGGGGATCATATAATCCCCTGTATAGTCTTAAACCGTCGGGGGGCAGTTGACCGATTACCTCGTTGGACTTGCTGGCAAGGGATACGAAAAGACGGGTATCGTCATCCGCCGGTACAAAGCATTGTTCGGACCGGTTCAGCAGGGCCTGGAGTATCTCGATGGCGCCGGCGTAGTCCTTCGACTCGATCATCTCTCTGGCCCGATCGAGATACCCGCTCATCTCGTCATCGACGTTAATCAGCGGGACGGGCCTGGGCTTGTCCTTGTCCGGCTCGGCGGGTTTGCGAACGGGCGCATTCCCCGGACCGCCAGGAACAAGGAGACGTCCTTCGACGACAACGGCCGCAGGCTGGGCAGGCGCCACTACTTTGCCCGACATAACCAACGACGACAGCGCAAGGACGACTGCCGTAAAGATCAGCCGTAAAATATTATTGCCTTTGAAATTCACCTATACGTATTCCCGTGAAAAAGTCCAGCTAAACAGGCAGGCTCACCGATCGCCGATGACGCCTTATCCGCACCGCAGTGAAGGAATTATCATTATAATACAGAGACAACCTTGCATATTCTACCACAGACGCAGCGCAATGTAAAAACACTCCCATTATTCATTAGTCGTATAATAACCCGAAAAAGTTCCCGCCGTTTCGGAAATTTTTTTTCTTCCCCTTCGGCAGCGCCGCATACACGGTCTTTCCACGCTAAGCGATTTGTTATATATTAAACGTCCCGGCTGTCATATTACCGGAGAAAGAAAAGATATGAAACTGAATCCGATAACCGACGAGATACGTGAATCTGCGACCCTGGCCATCAATATGAGGGTAAAGGCCCTCAGGCAACAGGGACGGATAATCCGGGACGGTTACCTATATTATGCTTGACGGAAGAAACTGGCAGGCGACTCTCGCCTCCCCGCTGGACGAACTAATGATAGTCCAGCTTCGGCGATGGTCAAATCGCGGATGTCCTTTGGGCAGCGATTCATTTATAAGTAAGATGGAGCGTCTGGTGGGCCGGCGATTGCGTCCCCTGCCAGTCGGTCGGCCAAAAAAACCGAAAAACAGGAAAAGAAAAGGGAAAAAGAATGAGAAATAGGTAACCGTCCCGGTTTCTTTAGGCTTTGGAACAGTGGTGATGCTGATTCGATTACGACTTGCTGAGTGCGATTACGTTCGATCCGCGAAGGCTGCGGCCTGGCGAGATGAACATTGTGAGAGATCATGACG
>DAOVFI010000166.1 GCA_030673005.1 Planctomycetales bacterium | reverse complement strand
TTGGCGATAAAACGCGCCGAACGGTAAAGGAGAGTAACAGGTGAGGAGCAAATTCTGCGGTTTGCAATCCGGCATATGTTTAGCCCCGGAGAGGCGTTCGTTTTCAGTCCCGGAGTGGCGTTCGTTTTCAGCCCCGCCAGGGGCGTTCGTATTTAGCCCAGGACGCCGCCCGCAAGGGCAAGCCCTGGGAAATCGTGTTTCATTATTATTCAAGCCCCATCGGGGCGATCGTGAAGTTTCCGAGACCTACGACCGCCCCGATGGGGCTTTATCTATGTTGCACCATCTTAACCCAGTGCTTGCCCGACTCTCGTCGGACTGCGCACTGGGCTAAAAACGACCGCCCCATACGGGGCTGAACAGATTCGAAATCCGTGGGATTGGAGCGGCGGATTTACAGAGAGATACATCGCATGGCGAAAGAGACGAAGGACAAAGACAAAAGCAAGGGCAAACGCAGGGATAAGAACAGTTCCGAGCGCAAGGATAAGGACGACGATCGGCGCAAGGATAAAAACGGCGATCGGCGCAAGGATAATGAAAATGGCGCCGCCGGCGAATCCGGACGTTTGCTGGTGGTCGCCGGCGCTGGTATGCGGGTCTCCCTGGCGGTGGCTGCCGTCGTTGCCGTTTGCGTGGGAATGTTCATGTTGCGAGAACATGTTCTTGCTTCGTCGCCCAACGCCGAGAAGTCCGTCCGCATCGTCCTTGCCGATCCGCCTGCCTGGCTTCCGGACGATATTGCAGGGAAGGTATCGGCCGAGGTTCAATCGGCAGTGAATGACCGGAAGGCCTCCAATAATGACCTGGCGAAGGACGTTTACCTTGCCGCTTCCGGAAACGCCTGGATTTCGAAGGTCCGTCGCGTTACCAGGCGCCGTGACGGCGGCGTGGTAATCGAAGCGGAATTCCGCAAGCCTTTCGCCCTGGCGGCGACCGTCGGAAAGCCGGGAAAATTCCACGTGGTCGATACAGAGGGTGTCGTGT
Organism: Planctomycetales bacterium; assembly: GCA_030673005.1. Lineage (GTDB taxonomy): Bacteria > Planctomycetota > Phycisphaerae > SM23-33 > SM23-33 > DAOVFI01. The sequence continues at coordinate 4,882 of DAOVFI010000166.1, read as the reverse complement.
TGCCTTTGCCGACCGGCAGGGTTAAGCCCGGCGCGCTTGTCGCTATCGACGGGGTGGTTTCGGAGCCGCCCAAAGAGGGCGAGAAATGGGACTGTCCCGACCTTGCCGCCGGTCTTCGGCTGCTGGGACTGATAAAGGACAGGCCGTTCTTTTCCCAGATTACCACTATTGACGTCCGCAACCATAACGGCAGGAGCGATTCGATCAGGTCGCACCTGGTCATTTACGCCCAGGTCGGCAGGAGCAGGCGGACAGAGGTCCGCTTCGGGCGGCTTCCCGTCGTCGAATTCGACACCTGCCGCAGCCCGGCGGCGAAACTCGCCGACCTCGACAGGTTCGTCGAACGCAACGGCGGAAAACTCGCCGGCGTAAGGGAGTGGGTCGATATCAGGTACGACAAACTCTATGCCAGCAACTACTGACAACTCAAATCAGACCGCCGGGAGCAAACCGGTTCTGCATCTCTGGCGGGCCGGCGGCGTGGCGTTCCTGCTCGTTTCGCTTGCTGCCCTATCTGCCGGAGCATTTTGCGAATTCTTCCTGGCGCCGCAGCGGATGGAGAACCTTCTGACTCCGCCGGCGCTCCAGATGCTCCTGGCCGCCCAGGCGGTCTTCTTGGTGATGTTCTACCCACTGATATATTCCCGGCGGCGAAACGGCGGGGCGGGGGCGATGCTGGTTCGGGGCGGCATCGAGCAGATTATCTTCCTTGCCGTCAGCATCCCGCTGTACGTAGTCGCAGCCGTCCTTTCCGATGCGACGGCGACGGACGTGATTCGAGGACTGCTGTACCTGGCGGGCCTGGCGGTGCTGACGCTCGGACTGGGCCTGTGGGCGGGGACCGGACGGGCGGCGATCGTAACGGCCGTTGCTCTGGCGGGGGCGCTGATTGCCGTCGGCGCGCCGGTGGTGAGTTACCTGCTGATGGAACTGACCGATGCAGCCGGTACGGTAAAGTGGTTGTGGTCGGCGGCGCCGGCGACCTGCGCATTCGATACAGCCGCCGCAAGGGGTGCGAACTGGCATCCGACGCCAATATGGGCCTGGGCGCTCTGGCCGGTAACGGGAGTCGTCCTGACCTTCGCGTTCCTGCTTGCGGATTCAAAAAGAGTCCATGAATTACACGAATTATAAAAAATGTAACACTTCACCCGTATGCAATAAAATCTGTTTTATCCTTGTCTGAAAAGACTTTGCAGGTCCCTGGCGGGACCTGCAAAATGCTTTTTGAATCTTTGCAAACGGCTGAACTGTTACCGTCAATTTACGGTGGCACAGGTTTGCAACCTGTGCGATTGACGCGGCGGGTACGGCGCACGTCATTCCGCTTTCTTACAACGGCGCATCACCCAGGAGGTCGGCGATTATGACTGCTTTGCCCGTATCGATACTTTTGCCGGCGGCCACTCCGATGAGGATGGAGTAAGCGCCGTCTCGCCTGCCGGCCTTGCGTTTGAGCGGATCGGCAGGTGGGTCGGGGGCGAAGATGTCGGCCAGCAGGACCGGGTCGCCGCCGCCGTGACCGCCCTCGCCGGTTCTGACCTCGATTGCCTGCGGCTGGGAAAATTCCGGAATCAGGGTTATCGAGGTATTTCTTTTTTTCAGTTCGCCGGGCACGCTGCCGTCGCCGCTGACGTAGGTGTTTTCGCAGGCGTGGTGCTCCAGTCGCCCCTTGGTCCCGTTGAATGCGATGTGATAGCCTTCGTAGGGACTGTAGGAGTGCAGGATGTAATTCAGCAGCGTCCCGCGCTGGTACCGGACTGATACCGACATGTTGTCCCAGATGTCGATCCGGTCGGAAAAGACGCACTTGTCGCGGATATATCCGTCCGGCTCATTTTCGCAATCAAGATACATTTCCCTGAAGTTTTCACTGGCGCTCAGGTCCAGATAGAACTTGCAGCGGTCGGCGGCGGGGCAGTCTTTGCACCGCTCGGCCCGATCGGACAGACCCGTTCGCTCGGCGGTCGCCGGTGTGTAATATCCCAGCGAGGCATGGCAAAAAACCTCTTCGGGCGCGTCGGACAGCCACCAGTTGACCAGGTCGAAATGGTGCGTGGCCTTGTGGACCAGCAGCGAGCCGGAGTTTTCACGCCGGCGGTGCCAGCGGCGGAAATAATCGGCCCCGTGGCGGGTGTCCAGCAGCCAGGCGAAATCGACGCTGAGAATCTCACCGATCGTCCCGGAGTCGATTATTTCCTTTATCTGGCTTCGCGGCGGGGAGTAGCGATAGTTGAACGTTACCTGTAGTTTTTTTCCGGTTTTCGCAGCCGTTTTGAGAATCTTCCGGCAGCGGATTTCGTCGGTGGTCATCGGTTTTTCGGTAACTACGTCGCATCCGAGTTCCATCGCCCGGCAGATGTAATCGCTGTGTGTGGCGTCCGGGCCGGTGGTAACGATGACGACGTCCGGCTTGCTCTCGGCGACCATCGTGTCGAAATCCCCGGCATTATACGTCGGGACGGGCGCGCCGCCGCTTTCTTTGATGCGGCGATTGGCCAGGTCCATCCGGCCGGGGCTTATGTCGCATATCGCCACAAGTTCGCAGCAGTCCTTGTAATCGTCGAGAAGGGCGCCGGTGTACATCTTGCTCCGACCGCCCATCCCAACTTCCGCGTATCTTTTTTTCGTTTTTGACATGTCAGTTCACCTTGAATTCAGCAATTCTCAATAGAGTAACCCATTTCCGGCGATGTAGCAGTTTTTTACCGCCATGGCGCCGCAGTATTACAGGCGGAGTATCTCGGGATCGTTTTCAGCGATCCATAACCTTACCTGCTCCAGGTCATTCTGCCCGAGTGACTTGTACGGCCTTCGGCAGCGCAGACCGCAACTCATGTTAGGGTTTAACATCGCCTGGAGACGATCCAGGGCGCTGTCCCAATAACCCTGCCTGACGAGGGGGCCGAAGATTTCGTCGTGGAATCGTTTCAGGCGCTCAGTGATGGTTTGGACCTTTTCGTAATCACCGTTGCGGCACGCTTCGAAAAGGCTCAGTATCAATCCGGGATTGGTCATCACCAGACTGGAATAAGTCCCCCCGGCCCCCAGCCTCATCGCTTCGTGCAGCACAGTCTCACCGACAAAGATGGAGAAGTCGGGCAAGGCTTCCAGGTACGACGTGATGGAATCCACACGGTCGCTGCCCAGTTTGCAGCCAGACAGGGCGGGCACATATTTTCGAATCCTTATGTAAAGTTCAGGCGAGATGGTGCGTTTCGAGCGCGCCGTGGCGTAGTTGATTATGTAGGCATTACCGGCCGTCCGGCCCACGTCGCCGAAGAATTCCAGGACTTCGTCGTCGCCCATCTCAAGCCAGTATGGAAGCGCCACCTGGACGCCTGCGGCGCCGTTGTCGGACGCCCATCTCGTCCGCCGAACCACTTCCTTCGTTGAAGCGGCGGTAACGCCGACCTGTACGGGAACGCCCGCGGCGCCGGCGGTCTTGAGCATGACAGCGTTGGTGGCCTTGAATTCCTCGAAATCCAGTGCGTAGAACTCGCCGGTCGTCCCGCCGGAATAGACACCGTGCACGCCGGTAGAGCACATGTAAGCGATGTCCGAGGCGTATCGCGCCGGGTCGAATTCCTCGTTCTCGTCCCATGCGACGGGCTGGGCAACCCAGACACCGTACGGCCGATTCCAGGTGCGATCAAACATTCTTGGATCCTTTCTGTTCAGGGGCAGACGGGTCGGCCTCAGAGCAGGAAATCGCTTTCCCGCAGGGCGTATCCGCGGATGTGGGCATTGGGGGCGTCGTCGGCGATGTAGTTGACGATGTATATCTCACCGTCGGGGAACTGCGCCCAGCCGGAGTATCCCGTGTCGGAGACAGCGCTGCGGTCGAAGTCGATCGGCATGATGCGCGTGTGTGCCTCGTTCCGCGTCTTTGCAAGACAGGACTCAACGTCCGTCAAGGCGGCGAAAAAATTCTGCGTCCACCAGCCCAGCCAGCCCTTTCCGCCCTGCATGAGACGGTGGGTTATCATGACCTTGCCGCTTTGGAGCATCCCGGCGACGGGGCGATGGCATGCCGGCAGGGGAAACCGATAAGGCCCTTCCCATGTTACTCCGCCGTCGGTGCTGATCGACTTGAAGCAGTCCAGCCCCTGGCCTGATTCCTCGCGCATGAAACAGACAAGTTGCCCGCCGGGAAGTTCCACCACGCCGCCCTCGCACAGCATCAGGTCCTCGACGGCGGCTATGGTCTGCGGGCCGGTCCACGTCTTTCCCTTGTCGTCGCTCATCCAGCATCTTACCGACCACAACGGCCTGTCTTTTGTCCCGAGTATGGTGTGGGCGTCGAGGATCCACCTGCCGGCGTTGGGGCCGACCTTCAGTTCGATTAATTGATCCGGCACGATGCCATAGACCGGCGTGTCGTGCGGGCCGTCCCATGACCGGCCTTCGTCGGCGCTGAACCACAGCCAGTTGCTCTGCTCGCCGCCCATGTAGTTTTCGTCGCGTCCAGCGACCCGGCAGGCGGCAGCGGCAAGCCGGCCGTCGTCGAGCGTAACGATGCGGGGGCAGTCCCAGAACGGGTCGATTTTCGGGTCTCCGCGCAGCGGCTCGCTCAGAGGCCGCTTGGGCGACCATGTCCGCCCGCGATCGTCCGAGTCGGTCATCATGATCCGGCTGTAGGGCCGGAGACCGTGGTGTGTACATTCCAAAAAGACGCAAACCAGTTTGCCGGACCCCGTCAGCGTCATGTCGGGGAAGGCCTCGTAGATATTGTCGTCCCGGCTTACGATGAATTTCTCAATCATGGTTTGCAGTCTCCATTTCAGCGGAACCGGAAAAATCCGATGCGGTCGAGTTCAGCGTGGAGGTTATCGTATTGTTCGGTGGTCAGGTTTCGCACCGGCAGGCGGACCGGTCCGCA
>DAOVFI010000577.1 GCA_030673005.1 Planctomycetales bacterium | reverse complement strand
TGATCTGCCAGTTAACCTGCTTCTCGAATTTCCGCGTAATCCACCGCGTCAGGTTGGCAAGGTCGCGTGGACGGCAGTTCCACGAACCGGGATACTTGAGTTTGTTGAACAGGACCGGATGCTGACCGCGAGCGAGAAACAGCAAAGCCCAGGAGGTTCGGACCAGCCCACCCCATCCGCCGTTGCTGTTCTGCGTTCGCAGCAGGTTGGTTGCGCCCAGTTTGTACCAGTTCTTTTTCCCGAAGTATTTGTATCCCCCTGCCAGGCCGACGCGCTCGACGCTGTAGAGGTAGTAATGATACCACTGGCTGCCCATGCCGGGATGTTTCGTATCGCTGAAGTTCTCCTCCATCCACTTCAACCCGCGGACGATCGGGCGATAGTCGGTATTTGCCCTGCACTCGATAAACTTTTTTGAATGGTTGGCATCGAAGCAGATAAACATCGTCGCCAGGCCGGCGGCGGTCATCGCACCGTAACTGTTGGGTCTGAGGTTGTCGTTGTAGGCCCAGCCTCCGTCGCGTCTCTGGTCGGATTTCCAGTGGCGCTCCACCTTCTTCCAGTATCCTTTGGGCGGCTCGAATCCGTTTTTCTTCCCCGCCCAGACGCCGAGAACGGCCAATTGGCTGTTGGAGTTGTCCCACCATTTATGCCGCCACTTCCTGGCGCTTCGGCGCTCGCCTTTGGTATAACCGTAAGTCCCGCCCGAATCCATCGCACCGCATAGCCACTTTACGTCCTTTTTCAGGCAGCGATAGTAAATGCTCTCTCGCCCCAGCAAGCCCCAGACGTTTGCCCGCAGCGCCCGCGCGTATGTGCCGTGCATTTCGACCTCGGCGAGCCACTTGAAGGTCTTTTTCATGCGGAGCTGCTGGGGGCTTTCACCGGCCGCCAGGAGAGAATACGTGCATAAGGCGGTCATTCCGCCGTAGTTCGGCTCGGTGTAAGATCCCTTCTTTACTCCCGGTTTGCCGACTTCCTTCCAGTGCCCGTCAGACCACCGCGCCCAGAGATAGCCCCTGGCCTTTTCGACGGCTTTTTCAACGGCCTCGGCGTCCCACTCATCCGCCTGCTGTGCGCCGGCCGATGCGACGACCGCCAGGAACGCCACAGCCACAATAATCACTCTTCCTATCCCGGACATGTCCGCTTTCCCAAAACTTACCGGTACACATCCCTGCGATGCCTGTCAGTCGGATTCGGGCGTCCCTGCCTCCGAGATATCTTCCGACACATCCGCGCCATCTGTAATCACCCGCGCCAGCGCAACTACGCGGTCTTTGTCCCGCAGGTTTATCATCCGGACACCCTGGGTCGCCCGACCGATGCTTCTCAGATCGCTCACGCCGATCCGGACGACCATTCCGCCTTCGGTAATCAGGACCAGTTCGTCGCTGTCGCGGACGCTCTTGACAGCAACGACTTTTCCGTTGCGCCCGCTGGTGCGTATATTTATGACGCCCGTGCCGCCGCGAGACTGGATGCGATACTGGTCGAATACCGTTCGTTTTCCGTATCCGTGCTCGCATACGGTCAGCAGCGTAGCCGTCGTATCGACTACGGCCATTGCGACCACTTCGTCGCCTTTGCGAAGGTTAATCCCCCGGACGCCGCCGGCGGTCCGGCCCATCGGCCTGACGTTCTTTTC
>DAOVFI010000781.1 GCA_030673005.1 Planctomycetales bacterium | reverse complement strand
TCGGACTCTGCCCGGACGGTCTCGCCCTCCTCGACGTCCTGGAAGCGGACGGTTCCGGCGACCTCGGCCAGCATCGGCACGCGGTGCGGGTCCCACATGACCAGGCGTTGAGCGGCCTTGACGGCGGCGCCGTCGGCGGCGAGAACCAGGGCGCCGTAGGGGACCTTGAATTTTTCCAGTTCGCGGCCCTTGGCGTCCAGTACGGCGATCTCGCCGCTGCGGTTCAGCGCCATCCACGCCTTACCCTTGGCGACCTCTGCCGGAGCAGCGTTCAGGTCGCGGTACTTCAGTACGCCTGCGCTGCTGCACCGTATATCCGATTCCACCAGCGCCCTTGTGGCAACGCCGCCGGTATGGAACGTTCTCATCGTCAACTGCGTTCCCGGCTCACCGATGGACTGGGCGCCGATGATGCCGACGGCCATACCCTCCTCGATCAGTTGCCCGGTCGAGAGGTCCAGTCCGTAGCACTTCGCGCACATACCCATCGGCGAATCGCACGTCAGCGGGCTGCGAACGCGTATCGTCTCCAGACCCAATTCCTCTATCTGGTGAGCCACTTCCTCGGTGATAACCTCGTTCTCGCGAACGATTACCTCGTCGTTGATGGGGTTGACAATGTTCTCCCTTGCGATGCGCCCGATAATCAGTTCACGCAGCGGCACGTCCACCTGTTCACCCTTGTAGATGGCGGATTTGGCGATACCCTGCATCGTGCCGCAGTCAAGTTCGGTAATGATCATGTTCTGGGCGACATCGGCGAGTTTCCGCGTAAGGTATCCCGAATCGGCGGTCTTCAGGGCGGTATCGGCCAAGCCTTTCCGCGCGCCGTGCGTGGAGCCGAAGTATTCCAGCACCGTCAGGCCCTCGCGGAAATTCGCCTTAATGGGCGTCTCGATGATCTCGCCGGACGGCTTGGACATCAGCCCTCGCATCCCCGCCAGCTGGCGGATCTGGTCAACGTTGCCGCGGGCGCCCGAATCGCTCATCAACCAGACGGGATTGAGATA
>DAOVFI010000646.1 GCA_030673005.1 Planctomycetales bacterium | reverse complement strand
GGTGCGCAGACTCAGACCAACTGCCAAAGTATCTCTCCGGGCAAACTCGCCGGACGGGCGGGTTGCCGGGAGGTGTGGCTGGAGAACGCGACGGCGCGAGGCCAAGGCGTGGTGTCGGACATTACGACGCTGCCGGACATTTTGGCGTTGACGACGTGGCGAAGACCGGATGGCGATTTTGTGATTTTTCTTGATGAGGATGGTGTGGTTTCAGTCGGAAGGAATCCAGCATGATCCACTACGAAGCGCCGGAATTGGAGACAGGCTGCGCTACAATTTGGCCGCCGTGCTGGTGTCAGGTCCGCGACATGCGACTGATACGTATTGACGGGATGAACCGGGGCACGATTGCCGATTCGCCAGACCAAACGCCCCACGCCCTTGGAATCACCGCGCCAGCCAGCGGGCCTACCGGGACGCCGGCCGGCGGTGGCGGGTGTACTGAAGGAACCTACTACATCGCCTATCGCTACAAGGACAACGACCATGACACCTTCAGCGAACTGTCCGACCTGACCACGGTAACCGTGACGGCCGACCAGAAAATCAACTGGTCGGGACTCACGGTGAGCAGCGAGACGCGGGTAACCCATATCGAACTGTGGCGAAGCACGGTAGGTCAGAACGAAAAGCTCTACTTGATTACGACGCTGGCAAACACCGGGGCACCCACGTATACGTCCGATACCGAAACCGACGACACGCTGGGCGTCAAGCCATTGAGCGAACAACTCAAAATCTACAATGCCGACAACACGCTGTCCGCAAGGCGACAGGGAGTGCCGCCCAATTTCATGCGGGTCGTGGCGCAGTTTCAAGATCGGGCCTTCTACGCGGTGACCGCACGATACACCGTTGGCAGTGCGTCGATTACCAACGGTTCGGCCACGCTTACCGGGACCGGGACCGCTTGGACTTCCGCCATGGTGGGGCGCAAGGTCTACGTCCACGGCGCTACTTCGGTCTACGAAATCCTGTCCTACACGTCGGGAACCGAACTGACCCTGACGGGCAACGCCAGCCAGACGCTTTCCACCGTGCCCTATGCGATCATGCCCGACCCGGCGTCCTACCACAACACGTTGTTGTTCAGCGAGACGGACGAACCGGAAAGCGTGCCCAGTTCGCAAAACACGATAGTCGTGCAGGAGAACGTGGCGGGGGATAGCGACTGGGTTACCGGGCTGTTGCCACACGGTTCCGTGTTGTGGGTGCTGAAGCAGAGGCACGTTTACGCGGTGACCTTTGTACGGCAGCCCACGGTTGACGCATCCTGTAACCTGCGGTTTTCGCGCGGGTGCCTGAATCAGCGATGCTCGGCTTACTTCGAGGACACGGCCTATCTGCTGGACGCTATGGGGCCGTGGTCGATTACGCCGGCCGGCGGGTTCGTTGCGTTGGGT
>DAOVFI010000523.1 GCA_030673005.1 Planctomycetales bacterium | reverse complement strand
CGAATACGATACTATGGATGCGGTCATCCTGGACAACATCACTTTCGAGATTGACCTGGAGGATTTCCTGCGTCGGATGCGGGTTGATCCTGCCGGTACGGACGCCGCGACGATAAAGCAGATGGTCGAAGACGCCCAATCGCTCGGAAGGCCGAAGGGAATCTTCGGCGTGGCGTACGTTGAATCCAGGGGCGACGAGACCGTCGTGATCGACGGCGTAACCTTCACCAGCCGGGTGTTGAGGACGAATCTGGACAAGGTCGGGCGTGTCTTTCCATTCCTCGCCACCTGCGGGACCGAACTGGCGGACTGGTCGGAAACCTTCGGCGACGTGCTCGAACATTACTGGGCCGACGTTATCAAGGAAAAGGCCTTGCGCACCGCGAGCAGGGAGGTGAAGGATCGCTTCGTCGAGCGTTATCGCCCCGGCAGGACGTCGGGTATGAACCCCGGTTCGCTGGAAGACTGGCCGATGAGAGAGCAGGGGCGGCTGTTCGACCTTCTGGGCAGCCTGGCCGGGTCAATCGGCGTCCGACTGACGGACAGTTTTCTGATGATTCCCAACAAATCCATCTCCGGCATATACTTTCCTGCCGAGTGGGATTACGATAACTGCCGCCTTTGCCCGCGCGACGCCTGCCCAAGCCGGCGCGCACCTTACGAAAAGGGTCTTTACGAGCAGAAGTATAAAAAGTAGGTAGGATGCTACTATTTCGTGGTACGGGCGTCTCGCCCGTGCTGAAAAACAGGTAGAATCCGCAAGATTCATGGGCGGGACCTACCTGCCGGTAGGCGGGACGCCCATGCCACGGACGACTGAAATGTCTGGATATTCCGAAACAATCGAACGTTTGATAACCGAATTCGGCAAGTTGCCGGGCATCGGTCCTCGGTCGGCCGAGCGGATTGCGTTTTACATACTCAAGGCCGACGACAAAGACGCCTTCGCCCTCGCCGACGCCATCCGCGACGTAAAGACGCGCATCCGCCCGTGCAGGGTCTGTTTCAACCTGGCCGAGGGCGAGTTGTGCGGTGTCTGCGCCAATCCCCGCCGCGACAGATCGACGATATGCGTGGTCGAGCAGCCCAAGGACTTACTGGCGCTGGAGGCTACCGGCGCTTATCACGGGGTCTATCACGTCCTGATGGGGCACGTAGCGCCCACCGAAGGCATCGAGCCGGAAGACCTTACAATCGACGCGCTGGTCGAGCGAGTCCGGGCCGGCCGTTCGACGGAGCTCACGACAAGTGGAGTTGAAGAGATACTCCTGGCGACGAATCCGGACGTATCCGGGGACGTAACGGCCCTGCACGTCGCGGCGGCGCTGGAAGGAACCGGCGTGAAAGTTACCCGCCTGGCACGAGGCCTGCCGGCAGGCGGGCAGATCGAGTATTCAAATAAAAGCATCCTTACAGACGCCATCACACAACGCCGCGAAATGTGAAAAAGACCGGAATACCGTATTTGTGGCCCGGCGCCTTGACTATGGTGCTTTCCTGCGTGGGCAGCTTGATATAATGGCAGGATGGAGATAACGTATTTCTGTTATTAACGCCTTATATATGAGGAACCTTTCCGATGCCCGGGATCGAGTTTAATCAGATTTACAATATGGACTGTGTCGAGGGAATGCAGCAAATCCCGGACGGATCGATTGGTCTGGTCATCACCGATCCGCCGTGCAACGCCCAAGGCAACTTCATCCCCATGGTCCGGTGGGACACCTCCAACTGGCCCCCTCACATCCACCATATGTGGGATTACTCAGGTAACAGGCCATTTCAAGTCCTGTCAGGAAAGGATATGTCAAAGTGAAATCGCAATCTACTTTCAGCGAGGAGATGCAAAACATCGGTCATATTCCGGATGTTCTTTTCTCTAAGGAGCAAGCCGAATC
>DAOVFI010000023.1 GCA_030673005.1 Planctomycetales bacterium | reverse complement strand
GGCAGACAGGTCCGTCGGCTTTGCCTTAAGGAGGCATTTTTCGACCTCTCACGGCAACTTACCTACTCAAACGGGACGCACCGAATGGCTGGGCTTCCTGACACACCCCACGCGCCACGAATACCGGGTGCAGGAACAGGCGAAATAAAACGGGAAAGATGCTTGACAAATCTTCGGTGCGCCGGTAAAGTATTTATATTGCTCCAGCCCGCATGGGGAGCGGCGGAGTAGTCTGAATCTACAAAGAGAGGCAAGAGCGTTCTCGCTCACTCGCATCTGCCTCAAGGCCACCACCGGCCAAGTTCCCATCCGAAGTCGATTTTTATTAAGTTGTCAGGGAAATACCTTTATCACTCGAATGGGAAAGGAAAAGAACCATGAAATCGATATCGTGTTTTTTAGGGATAGCCTTCTTGTTTTGTTATATCTTCGATCCAGTTGCATCCCAGGCAGGCACTGTCCTCAATTTTGACGACCTGCCGGTTGGCTCCATGGTCGACAGTAACTATCGGAGCAAGGGAGCATTATTCAGCATCGGGTGCGTAGTGCATGCCTACGGGGAACCGGGCTTTGGCCCTAACGTTGGCTCTCCGCCCCATTGCCTGGCTGTTTTCGAGCAACCGATACGCATAGACTTCGTCGTGCCGGGTACCGAGATTCCAGGTACGACCGACAATGTTTCTGTCTGGATGTCAGACACTGAGGTTGGTTCGCTTCTCGGTATCCTGGACGCTTATGATGCCGACGGGTTATTGCTTGACCACACCGAGATTACCACACCCGGAACTCGAGAGGATGTCCTGAATGTGGAAGGAGAAGGAATAGCGTACGTTTTAATACGCGCCGATATCGACGGAAGCGTCGTGGACAACATCGATATTGGTATTCCAGTTCCCGAACCGGCCACGCTGAGCCTGCTGGCGGTCGGGGCATTAACGTTGATTCGACGACGGAGGAAATAGAAACAACCGAATATCACATTGCTCCAGCCCGCTAAAGGGAGCGGCGGAGTATGCTGATCCAAACGAGTGGTGTGGGCGACATGTCCTGCGAAGCCTCGGCGAAGCAGGATTCGCTCACTCGAGCACACCTCAAGGCCGCCACAGGCCGAGTTCCCACCATAAATCGCCTCGCAACCGGATTGCGGGGGCCTGTAACTGCACGTTTCAAGAAAGGGAACTGTTGTGATCAAAGACAAGAACGCGAACGCAAGATTCACCCGTACCGTCAGTCGAATTAGCGTGCCCGTGGCGGTATTTGTGCTGCTGTTTATACGGCAGAACGCCGCCGCTCTGGAAGGGAACTTGATGGTTGGCACCGGAAACTGGATTGATGCGTCGCGGTGGAGCAAGGGCGTTCCCACTGCGAATCACCAGGCCCGCATATCGTCGAAGCGCGGCACCGGCCCGTATCGGACGGCGATAATCAACGCAGGGGACGCCTGCGTCGCCGGGGAGGTCTGCGTTTCACAAGGCACCGACAGCCGTGGGGTTATCGACCATCGCGGGGGAACTCTCAACGTAGTCGGAACACTCTATGTCGGCAGGATTTACGGCAGGGGGTGGTACCATTTAAGCGGCGGGCAACTGCTGGCGGACACTGAAATAGTCCGCAATTACGGCAACAGGTACGACGTGTTCTTTGGACACACAGCCGGCTTGAATACGTGCAGGACTCTCAATTTGATCGAGCACGGCCGATACAGGCTCGTAGGTGCGGGCCAACTGGAGGTAAGCGAAAATCTTACCGTCGAACCGGGCTGCAAGTTCGAGATTGCCGGACCGGGAAGGATTGCCGTGATCCAAAACGCCGCGCTGGACGGTGCGTTTACCTGCAGCGGCGGCGGGACGGATATTTGCTTCGGCAGTTTCAGCGAAAGTAGCGCCGGCCTTCTGGAGGGCACAGTGGACGAAACCGGCATCAGCACCATCGAGGTCAGCGGCGCGGCCGATCTGGGCGGGGCGTGGAAAGTACTGGACGACGGCGCGGCCTTCGGCAGGTTTGATATCCTCACGGCCCAAGATGGTATCTCCGGCGGTTTCGACTCGATTACTCTGCCGGGCGCCGAGTGGTCCTGGGGAATCGAAGACGGAAAGACACTGTGGGTCGAACACATTCCCGAACCTGCGACGCTGAGCCTGCTGGCGTTCGGGGCGGCAGTGATTCTGAAACGCAGGAAGAGATCGGTTTGGCACGAAAACGCGGGATAAAACATCAGGGTAGCAAATTGAATGTCGAACCTGCCTGCCGGCAGGTAGGTGACGAACACAGAACCTGCCTGCTGGCAGGTAGGTGTCGAATTTCGAAGTAAAAGGGGAAAACGTCTTTGAAGGAAGAGTGATTTTGTTACTTCGTTATTCGTAATTCCGTATTCAGTATTCGATATTCGTTTTGTCTCGCTGCGCCCGGATAACCGAACGTGTCGTCTCACTCGCCGACCAGTGCAACAATGCTCAATGAGGGAGGTGGGGCTCGAACCCACGACCTACGGCTTAAAAGGCCGTTGCTCTACCAACTGAGCTACTCCCCCAACTCGAAAAACAGTAACCGGTAATCAGTTTTAATCTTTTCCCTATTCCCTAATCCCTATTCCCTATTCCCTATTCCCTCTCTTTTAAGTTTCTATTACTTCGCGGTTTTTTTCTTCCAGGATTTTATCGATTTTCTTTCCGAACTTGTCGGTCAGTTTCTGGACTTCTTCTTTGGACGTTGTAACGTCGTCTTCGGTCAGGAGGTTTTGGGTTTTTTCCTTGTCGGCGGTCTTGTTTGCATCTCTGCGGATATTACGGATTGTAATGCGGGCCTGTTCGGCCATTTTTTTCAGTTGCATAACCAGGTGGGTGCGACGATCGCCCGACAGTGCGGGTATCGGCAGGCGGATGACCTTCCCGGCAGTGTTCGGCGTGACGCCCAGTTCGGAGGTCAGTATTGCCTTTTCAATCTCCTTTACGCTGGCGGGGTCGAACGGCTTGATGACGATCATGTCCGGCTCGGGCACGGAGATCGACGCCAGTTCACGCAGGTCCGTCGGCGAGCCGTAGTAATCGACCTTTATGTGCTCGACCAGTCCCGACGAGGCCCTGCCCGTCCGGATTATCCGCAGCTCGTCGTGAAAGAACTCGACGGCATTTTCCATCTTCTCTTCACATTCAAGCAGGATGTCGTCTATCGGCATAACTATATCCCAACCTTCAGCCAACAGATTGAACCATAAAAATTGCCAATTGCCAATTGCCAATTTGCAATTGAACAGAAAAAGCGAACGAGTATTTCTTTCAATGGGCAATTGGAAATTGAACCTGCCTGCCGGTAGGCAGGAATTGGCAATCGCCTTCTCTTCGTGATTTCAGGTATCCGATATTATGGTTCCGACGTCTTCGCCGGCGACGGCTGCGGCGAGGTTGCCGGGCTTGTCCATGCGAAAGACGACGACCGGGATACCCGCATCTTTACAAATCGTTATTGCCGACAGGTCCATTACGCCAAGTTGCCGGGCAAGGACTTTGTCATAGGTCAGGCGGTCGAATTTTTTTGCATTGTTGTTCGTAATGGGGTCGGTATCGAAGACGCCGTCCACTTTTGTCGCCTTAAGCAGCACCTCGGCGTCGATTTCGGCGGCCCGAAGGGCGGCGCACGTGTCGGTCGTGAAGAACGGGTTTCCCGTACCGCCGGCGAATATGACGATCCTGCCGGCCTGAAGGTGCTCGACAGCCGAACGGCGGCCGAACGGCTCGCACATGCCGCCCATCGGTATCGCCGTCAGGGCGCGTGCTTCGGCGCCGTGATGTTCGAGAGCGTCGGTCAGGGCCAGGGCGTTCATTACGGTCGCCAGCATTCCCATTGCGTCGGCGGTAGTGCGGGTGATCAGGTCGGTCTCAGCCAGTGGCCGGCCTCGGAAAATGTTCCCGGCGCCGACGACCAGGCCAATCTGTACGTCCATCTCACGGACGCCCAGCAATTCATCCGCGATGGCCTCCAGAGACGACGGATCGATGCCGAACCGTCCGGGGCCGCAAAACGACTCACCGGAAACCTTTATCAACACGCGACGATATGCGGCTTTCATTACCATGGAAAAGGATTTCCGATTTCCGATTTCCAATTGAAAAAAACATCCGACCGATTTTCTGTTCAATTGGCAATAGGCAATTGACAATCGGCAATTTTATTGACCGACCTGGAATCGCGTGAAGGTCGTTACCTTCGCCTGTCCGAGAATCTCTTTGATCTTTTTCTTCTCGTCGCGGACGAACGGTTGTTCCAGAAGCGCCTTTGAGGCGAGGAATTTATTGAGTTTTCCGGCGACCATTTTTTCGGCGATTTCCGGCGGTTTTCCGGATTCGATGGCCTGTTCCAGGGCGAACTTCTTTTCCTTCTCGACGAGTTCGGCGGGGATGTCGTCTTTGGTCAGTCCTATCGGGTCGGCGAAGGCGATGTGCATGCACAGGCCGCTGAGCGTCTCGGAGTCTATTTCGCCGTCGATCCCGACCAGCACGCCGACTTTGCCGTTATGGTGGATATAGGCGCCGACGGTCGCCGCCGAGATCCTGACGCCGCGAGTGTATTGCATGTTCTCGCCGATCTTATTAAAAGATTCCTGGACGAGATTGGTCATCTCATCGGTAGGGGAGACTTCGCCGTCGTCGCTCGCGGCGGCAAGTTCCGCCACCTGGCGGACCATCGTCTTGAATTCGTCGTTGCGGGCGCAGAAGTCCGTCTCGCAGACAACTTCGACCATAGCGGCGCCGCCGTCGGTTTCGTAAATGGCTACCAGTCCTTCAGCTGTCGTGCGAGCGGCCTTGGTATCGGCAGTCGCCATGCCTTTTTTCCGAAGCAGATCGATTGCGGCCTCGGCGTCTCCGCCGGTTTCAGTCAGCGCCTTTTTGCAATCCATCATGCCCTGTCCGGTTTCATCTCGCAGGGCCTTGACCATCTTTGCAGTAATTTCAACCATAGTTACTCTCTTTGCCTTTATTTATTTTTTCCGGAGAAGAATCTCATGCCCGCCGACAGGCAGGCCGGTCAGAACCGACCTGTGCGGGTCAGTGTAACGATTATCATTTATGAATCGGACGCGCCTTCGTCGTTTTTATCGACCGACTGTTCCGGCGCGGGTGCCGGTTCGGCGGCTGCTGCCGGCTGGTCCGGAGGTTTTTGGTCGGTGGCCGGAGATTGCTTTGCTTCAACCGGGGCGGGCTTAGGCTCCCGGCCAGCAGGTTCGGCCTTGTCGGTCCGCCGGACCTTGCCGATCTTCATCGATTCGCACAGTTCATTTGTAATCAGCATAATCGCCCGCATCGCATCGTCGTTTCCGGGGATAGGTATATCGACCATGTCCGGGTCGCTGTCGGTGTCGATCAGCGCGATTGTCGGGATGCCCAGTTTACGGGCCTCGCGAAGGGCGATGACCTCACGGTTGGCGTCCACCACGAATATCGCGCCGGGCAGGCTGTTCATGTTACGGATGCCTTCAAGGTTTCTTTTTATCTTCCGCATTTCCCGGCGGAGGCGGGAGTCTTCCTTTTTGCTGTGCTGCGCCATCAGCCCGTCGGCGTCCAGCTGTTCGAGTTTTTCCAGCCTGGCCAGACGTGAGCGGATAGTCTTGAAGTTAGTCAGCGTCCCGCCGAGCCATCGCTCATTCACGAAGTGCATTTCCACGTCCTGCGCGCCGGCTTCAACGGCCTTGCGCGCCTGACGTTTCGTGCCGACCAACAGCAAATCCTTACCCTCGCCCGCTATGCGCACGAGGAATTTCTTTGCCGTAAGAAGTCCTCGAAGCGTTTCCTTCGGATCGATGATGTGAATGGAATTACGCTTGGTGAGGATGTAAGGCTTCATCTTCGGGTTCCACCGGCTGATGCGATGCCCGAAATGAATTCCGGCGTTAATCAGATTGTGAATCAAACTCTCTGCCAATATACACCTCCCCTGAAGTCCGGGTCTTATGACTCCGGAACGGGTTAATGTTTCAGACCTGAGGTCCGGTACGAATTACCACTCAGGCGAGCATGTACGATGCCCACTCTGTCTTCAAAGCGTCATAAAGTATGCCATGACTCGCCGTACGTCAAGTGATTTTTATTGAATTGTCATACTAAAAGAGAATGTCGAATTTCGAACGGGGAATTACGAACCGTGTAGGCTGGGCCGATAGGCCCACCTTTCCAGATGCGAAGGTTAAAGGTGGGCCTGCACTACGGACCAGCCTACCTTTTCCGGCCCGGCCTACATGCTCCGATCTACCTTTTCCGCTAAAATCGGAAATTTAGGAATTCTTAAAATTATTATCTATTGACGAGTACTGTTTATGACGATAATGTACCCAGAGAATGTTTTGAGGAGACAAAAGGGTCATGGGGAAAATTGGTATCTGTATCGATCAGGAGGGGAGTGGTCGTGTGGCTGTAAAAAAGAATTTATCAACGTTTGATATAGCCGAATTGCTCGAGGTTGATCCAGGTTCGGTTGCTAACTGGATTGACGGCGGAATATTGAAGGCGCACCGTACACCGGGCGGGCATCGTCGTGTGGTTGTTGAGGACCTTGTAGAGTTCCTCAACGAGCACAAGATGCCGATACCGGGAAGGCTGGCGCAATCAGCGGTTCGCATCGTCGTGATTGACGACGAGCCGGAAGTTACGAAGATGATTGCCAGGGCAATCAAGGCCGCTGAACCCGATTACGAAGTGGTCGAGGTGCATGACAGTTTTCGGGCCGGAACGGTCGTTGCGACGCTTAAGCCCGATGTTGTCATACTGGACCTGCGGATGCCGGGGATAGACGGATTCGATGTCTGCCGCGCCATCAAGAGCCAGGAGGACACCAGGGGCACGACGGTAATCGGTATTACGGCGTTTGCATCAGAAGAAAACTGTCAGCAGATACTGGATTGCGGTGCGAAGATGTGTTTGACCAAACCGCTCGACCTGGACGAACTTGTTGAGAATATCAGGTCGGTAGTGACCAAAGGCTGAAAATAGCGGACTGAAAAAGACAGAAATACACTACGCCGGGCCGACTGTTGTGCGACTACGGCGGTAAAAAAAAAGGCAGGCGTGCACGCAAAACGCTAATAAGACCCCCGACCCTGAGTCCTATTTGCGTATGCACGTTCCCGGAGTAGGGTTCGCCGCACGCCTGCCGAATTGGTCGGGACGGTATTAACCGTCCCGACCTTGTTTTTTAATAATTCGATCGAGTAATAGAACGGCACTAAAACAGGCGGAAGACGGTGCGAGGGACGAACTCCCGCTATCCAAATCATGTGTATATAAGAAACATCGGTCGGATAAGAGCGAGTAGTCTAGAGCCTTTATTCGGTGCTGTCCAGATGAAATTCAGGATTTTCTTTCTCCGCCCGGCGGACTCTTCCGGTGAAATATCGACACATGAGAAGCCACGGCAGTGACAACCGTATGGCACAGATTCAGTAGCCGGTTGTGGTCCTTGGGTTTGTTCACCGGCTACCGGTTCCCGCCTTCGCTAAGGCTACGGCGTGGCAAGCCGGCTACCGGCTACGGGCTGGTGTGCAGGGAACCTGCCTTCGCAAATGCTTCCGTCTCCGCTTCGCTTCGCCGAGACAAGTCGGCATGGCAAGCAGAACCTGCACACCCCACGGGCTACTGGTTACTGGCTACTACACGATGTTCCATTGCCCATTTGACGGCGCGGGCGATTCCTTCGTCGTATCCGATGGCGGGTTTATAACCCAGTTCTCGCTCGATCTTCTCCGTGCTGAAGAAGACTTTCCTGCCGATGAGCCAGACGGAATATCGCGTTACCAGGGGCGGGGTTTTCCGTCCGAACATGTGCCCGAAAAGTTCCATCAGGAAGGCCGCTTTGTAGGCGATCTTGTAGGGAACTTTTTTTGTTATCGGTTTAGCGCCGATCTGGTCGGCAATCTTGTTCAGATATTCCGCCTGCGTGATGGCGCCGTCGTTGCAGAGGTTATAAGCCTCTCCGGCTGCCTTTGAGGCCTCAGCCGCAAGGATGCAGCCGTCGGCTTCGTTTCCGGCGTAAGTGAGGTTGAGGCGATTGGTTCCGTCGCCGACGAGTTTGGCCTTGCCGGCCTTGATAGCGCGGATGAGCCGGGGCATCGACGCCCGGTCGCGTTCGCCGTAGAGCCAGCTGGGGCGGATGACGGTAACGGGCAGGTCGCCTTTTTCGTTAGCGGCCCAGACGATATTCTCGGCCTCGACCTTGGCCCGGCTGTAATAACTCCACTTGTGCAGGTTGAAGCCCAACGGGGCGGATTCGTCCAGGACCAGACCCGCTCCGTCCGGATGCCCGTAGGCGCTGATGGACGAGATGTGCAGGAACCGCTTGACGCCTGCGCCGGCGGCGGCGGCGACCATGTTCCGCGTCCCGTCGATGGTAACGGATACGAATTCCGGCCAGGGACCCCAGTCGCCCACACGAGCGGCGACGTGATAGACGTTTTGTACGCCGTCCATTGCCCGCGCGACCGAATCGCGGTCGGTGATGTCGCCGACAGCCTTTTCGACGCCGAGAGTATCGAGCAAGCCGGTGTCGGATTCGGTCCGGACAAGCGCCCGGACGTCCTGACCGGCTTCGCGAAGTTTAACGGCTATATGACTGCCCAGCAGACCCGTCGCTCCGGTTATAAGATTCATAGTGCAGTGATATAAACGTCCGGGCGGGTTTTGTCAAGTAGGAGCGGTTTGGCAAAACCTGCAAGGCGTGGTGGGCGGGGTTGGCGAATATACGCCACTGCGGTCCGTGGTGCTGTTTATCTTTTATTGTACTTGCTTGATGAAATCCTTTATTTGTCGTAAATTGTTTCCATTAGCGCCGAAGTGGCGGAATCGGCAGACGCGCAGGATTCAAAATCCTGTGTCCCTTGGGACGTGAGGGTTCGAATCCCTCCTTCGGCAGTCGTCGTATATTCGGCGGATGAAAAGACGTAGGCGCACCCTACGGCCTGTCGTTCACAGGATGAAGGTCATCGCTCGTAAAATCTCGAAATAGTCGCTGTTCTCGAACGAAACGACATGCGCCGAAGATAGCGCCGCGCCGGGATAATGTGATGCCCGGTAGGCGTTCTGGTGCTTCTTGAAACGCACCTCCAGGCGAAACTGCTCCGGCAGGGGGATCATGCACGAGGAGGGGTCCGCCTTCAGGGCCGATTCGACGCCTTCCTTTATTTTCCTGACCGCCTGTTTCGGGTGGATGCTGATGACGGAACCGCCGATGCCCTGTTTGACCGCGACGGTTTGGATGGCCTTGTTTATCGAGGTTACCTGCCGGCAGAGTCCCTCGTCGCCGGAAACGAAGACAACCGGACCACCGAACATCGCAGCCGCGTAGGCGTGCAAAAGGAACTCCGAGATAATGGCCCCGTCAATCATGACGGACACGGCGCGCAGCGACATGGTGTGGGCCAGCGGATTGGTATCCAGACCGCCGGGGCTGTGGTATCCGATCATGACGACGGCGTCGAAGGTCTTGTCGAGGTGCTCGACCATAACGAGCGGGTGCCCGGACCAGCCGCGGATGAGGCCGGCCTGTTCGGGAAGTTCCGAGGCGATGATGTTCCTGGCTGTGCCGTGTGCGTCATTAACGAGGATTTCGTCAGCGCCGGCGTTCAGCGCGCCCTCGCAGGCGGCAGCGACCTCGTTGGTCATCTGCTCCTGAAACTCGCGATAATCGGGCTTTTTCTTCTCAGTTTCGTCCCAGTCCGCCGTTCCCGTTACGCCTTCAATATCTGCGCTTATATAAATCTTCATTATTGTTACCTCGATATTCCTCGCAGAGCGGCACAGGCGAGAAACATACGCCACTGGCAAGACCATGAAACACGCATCATACGTTCACGTGCAGACGTTGACAAGGACGCGGCTGCGCGACTACACTCTGTTTTGGTAGGGTGTGCAGGTTTTTTATCCTGCACACCGAACGCGCGAAAGGTGATTCGGTGTGCAGGGAAAAGAACCTGCCGCACCCTACAATTGCACACGCGATTATCGATTGAAGGTTTCGGTGTGCAGGGAAAAGAACCTGCACACCCTACTGACTGGTACCGATTAAACGGGAAATAATGTTTTCATCGATAGGCAGGATGATTGTCAAGATGCTCGGCGGGACGCGGAACGAGCGTTTGGTTCGTGCGCGGGCGAGCGTTGTCCGTGAGCGGATTAACACAGCCGGGCAGCGCCTGATGGACGAGTACTTCGCGCTGGTCAAGCAGGCTGCCGGTGCGATGGGCGACGAGGCGGACCTGGGCGAGTTTATCCGGGCGGCCAAGGCGCTGGAGTTCGTGCCGATTGCCGTGAAGGAATGGCTGGCCGGCAAGACGGCCGATTTCCGCCGCCGACTGGACGAGGGCGAAGCGCCCGACAGCATCATGCCGGAGGCCTTTTCAGTCGTGCGCCTGGCTTCGTGGCTGGGCAGGGACCATCGACAGTTCGACGTGCAACTGGTGGCCGGTCAGGTCCTGCAAGATGGCGCTATTGCCGAAGAGGCCACCGGCGAGGGCAAGACAATCGCATGTTACCCAGCCATATATATGGCGGTCCTCGCCGGCAAGAAGGTCCACGTCGTTACCGTCAACGATTACCTCGTCCAGCGTGACCGGGATTTCGCCGCCCCCATCTTCGAGTTGCTTGACATGCGGGTCGGTGCGATCCAGCAGCCGATGGGCAGCACCGAACGGCAGGGCCAGTACGCCTGCGACGTTATCTACGGCACCAACAGCGAGTTCGGCTTCGACTACCTCCGCGACAACATGAAGATGTCGGTCTCCGAGCAGGTCCAGGGCGCCCGCGACTACGCCATCGTCGATGAGGTGGACAATATCCTGATAGACGAGGCCCGCACGCCGCTTATCATTTCCGGCCCGGCCTACGGCGACGTGAAGCGTTACAGCAAGGCCGACGGCGTAATCAGGGAGATTCTCAAGCGCCACCGACCTTACAAGCAGGCCCGCAGCCGCGCCGACAACCTCGCCAGGACGGTCAAGGCGATGGAGGGCGAAGTGGCAAAGGTCGATGGCGATAAGAAAAAATCGCTCGCCGGAAAACTCGAAAAGGCCGCCACCGACCTCGCCCGCGCCGAGGCCGCCGTTGAAGACACAGTCCAGTATTACGAGGTCGAACTGGACAGGAAATCCGCACACCTTACGCACGAAGGCGTCAGCGCCGCACAGGATATCGCCGGTATCGGAAGTTTCTACGTCGGGGCGAACATGGAATGGCCCCACCTGCTGGACCAGTCGCTGCGGGCGCACGTCGTCTATGAACGTGACAAGGATTACGTCGTCAACAACGGCGATGTAATCATCGTCGATGAGTTCACAGGCCGGCTTATGGAAGGGCGTCAGTGGTCCGACGGGCTGCACCAGGCCGTCGAAGCCAAGGAACGCGTTACCGTAAAGGAGGAGAATCAGACTCTCGCAACCATAACGCTCCAGAATTTCTTCAAACTCTACGGAAAACTCGCCGGTATGACCGGTACGGCCATGACCGAGGCCGAAGAGTTCATGAAGATATACAAACTCGACGTTATCTCCGTCCCGACCCATCGCCCGGTCAATCGCATGGACTACGAAGACCGCATCTACGGTACGACCGAAGAGAAATACGAGTCGCTCGTCGAGGAGATAAACACCTATTCCAAGGCCGGTCGGCCCGTGCTGGTCGGCACGACGAGTATCGAGAAATCCGACCGGATCAGCGAGATGCTGACGCGGACGTACGGCATCGCTCACGAGGTACTGAACGCCCGCCCTGAGAACGCCGCCCGCGAGGCCGACATCGTCGCACAGGCCGGGTATCAAAGCCCGCTGAAGCGCGGGTCGAAAAAGATGGTCGGCAACGTAACGATCGCGACGAACATGGCCGGGCGCGGTACGGACATCAAACTCGGACCCGGCGTGGTTTTCGATACGTGCAAAGTCCCGTCGGACGAGAAACTCGCCGAACTGGGCGTCGAGCCGCAGGACCTTTTCCCGCCCGGCTCGACCAAGTGCTGCATTCACTGCCCCGAGTTCGACCCGGCCACCAACTGCGCGCACTGTTACAAGCCGAAACTCGATCCGGAATTTCCCATGCGCGGGCGGGTCGCCTGCCGGGCCGACGTGCCCTGCGGGCTGCACATCGTCGGGACAGAGCGCCACGAGGCCAGGCGGATCGACAACCAGTTGCGCGGGCGGTCGGGTCGCCAGGGCGACCCCGGCTCCAGCCGGTTCTTCCTGAGCCTGCGGGACGACCTGCTGGCGATCTTCGCCGGCGAGTGGACGCTGAAGGTCCTCGGATGGCTGGGCATGCAGGACGGTATGGCCATCGAAAACAAACGTATCAGCAAGGGGATCGAACGGGCGCAGATGAAGGTCGAGCAGCGAAACTTCGACATCCGAAAAAACCTGCTCGAATACGACGAGGTGATGGACCATCAACGGCGGCACTTCTACTCCCGCCGTCAGCAGATACTCGCCGGCAGGGACATCGAAACGATGATCCGCGAGATGATTCGCGAGACGATTAACGACGCCGTGGACGATTATCTCGCCAGGAACTATCCGCAGCGGTGCATGGCCGAATGGGTCCGGCACAACCTGGACCTGACCGTCAGGCCGGACCAGGTCCGCGGCGAAACGGCCGAGGATTTCCCCGCAGTTGAGGCCGACCTGCGCCGCAGAGCGGCCGAGGAAGCGGCCAATACGATCACCGTAACCATCGGTGAATACGCCGACCCGTTCATCGAACGGAAGGACTGGGACCTGCGCGGGCTTTCGTCCTGGGCGATGAGCCGCTTCAGGGTCAACATCTCCCAGAACCAACTCCGCCGAATGGACACCGACGAAATCGTCCAGTCGCTCACGGAAGCAGCGACCGAACATATCAACTCTGTTGACCTGACGCCGCTGGGGCGGTACCTGAAAAAGGACTTTGCCGTCAAGTCGCTCGTCGAGGCGGTGCGGAACAAGTTCGGCGTGGAACTTGTCCCCGACGAGTTGCCCTCCGACGACACGCGAGCGGCGGCTGAAAGGATTATCCAGGCAGTCGAGGGCGCCTATCTTCGCCGCGAAATCGAGTATCCCTGCCAGTATGCAATCGACATAACCATCGGACAGTCCGGCGCTGATAACGTCTATGCCCTCACCGCCCTGTGCGACTGGGCCAACCGGAAATTCCAGGCCGGCTGGAAGCCTGAGACCATCGCCGGGAAGTCCATCGACCAGATACTCTCCGACCTGACCGACCTGTCCGAACGGTTCCTCGCCGGCGACGCACTTACCGGCGATGTAGAGACGTTCGTTGCCGGGCTGGACCGTCATTCGCCCCGGGCCGGTATCGGACCCGACAAATTCCCCGCCGTTATCGAATGGTGTAAAAAGCGATTCGACTCCGACGTTTCCGAGGCCGACCTCGCCGAAGCCGGCGACGGGAACGGCGACCTGCGAGGGTTACTGGTCGATACCGGAAGGGCATTCCTCCGGCGGGAACTGACCGAACTGGAACGATTCGTCCTGCTGCAAATATACGATACATCATGGAAGGACCACCTGCTGGCGATGGACCACCTCAGAAGCGGCGTGGGCCTGCGAAGTTACGCCGAGCAGGACCCGAGGATCGTCTATAAACGGGAGGGCTATCGCCTGTTCGAGGATATGCTTTCGTCCGTTCGCCAGAAGGTTACGGACATCGTTTTCAAGGCCCGCCTGAGCGCCGAGGCCGAGATGGAGAGCGTCTATCAGGTCTCGCAACTGGTTCACGACCAGTTGAGCGGTTACGACGGCCTGGCCCAGGATATGGCCGCACAGCAGGCAGCCGCCGAAGCACAAAGGGTCCAGACAATCATCCGCGACCACCCGAAGGTAGGACGAAACGACCCGTGCCCCTGCGGCAGCGGTAAAAAATACAAAAAATGCTGCGGGAAGAACGTGTAAAAAGTCGGTAGGTAGGGTGTGGAAGGTTCTGTTTCCTGCCGCACCCTACACCCTACTCGCGCATAATAAATGTCAGAGGAGAGTAAAATGGCACGTGACCCAGTTGAAGACCGGTACACCAAACGTAAGAAGAAACAGAAACTGGACGACATTTCCAAGCGTCAGCGGAGCACCGAAGACATCGAGGCGGAGGAAGAAGTCGTCGCCAAGGCCAAGGACGAGCGCGAAAAGGACCCGGATAAATACCGTCTGAAATCGGACGAAACCCCTGGCCGGAACGATCCCTGCCCCTGCGGAAGCGGAAAGAAATACAAGAAGTGCTGCGGCGCAGGAAAGTGAAGAGGATTTCCAATTTCCAATTTCCAATTGCCAATTGTAAGGAAGGAAGGCAGACTGCGCAATCATGCTGACACCACGTGAAAATTACATTCGCAACGCCACCTTCAACCGCCCGGAGTACATTCCCTGCATAGTGTATATTTCCCCCGCCAGCCTGGTCGAGGGCGGCGGGGAACTGGAAAAAGTAATGTCCCGCCACCCGGTGATGTTCCCCGACTTTGAGCCGGGAAAGATAGATTTCGAGCATTACGAGTTTCTGCCGGAAGAAACAATCGGCGACATCGTCGATCCCTGGGGCTGTAAGTGGCGATGCTCGGTCAACGGGATCATCGGCACCGTCATCGAGCATGCGCTGACCGACTGGTCGGCCTTGAAGGATTTAACCCCGCCGCCGGTCCTGCCTCAGAACGCCCAGCGAATTACCTCCGACTGGGACGCCGAGCGGGAACGGATCGAGCGTGCCCGGCGGGAAGGAAATCTCACATCAGGCTCCATCTATCACGGCTTCTTCTTTATGCGCCTGCAGGACCTGCGGGGCTTTGGGAACCTGATGTGCGACCTCGTCGAGGAGCCGCCGGAACTGTGGCGGCTGATCGGGATTGTAAAGGACCACGCCGCCGCCCTGGTCGGGCATTACCTGCAACTGGACGTTGACGAGGTTTTCTTCGGCGAGGACCTGGGCACGCAGACCTCCTCGTTCATCTCGCCGGCAATGTTCGCCAAATTCGTTACGCCGGTTTATAAGGAACTCATCGCGCCGGTCAAAAAGGCGGGCAAACTGGTCTATCTCCACAGCGACGGGTACATCCTGGACCTGATGGACGATTTCGCCGCCGCCGGCGTCGATATCATCAATCCGCAGGACCTTGTCAACGGCATAGACGCCTTGGCCGCCGAGGTGAAGGGGCGCTTCTGCATCTCGCTGGACGTGGATCGCCAGACGGTCGTCCCCTTCGGCACGCGGGGCGAGATTCACGATCTCATCGAGCAGGAGGTCCGCAAACTCGGCGACCCCGCCGGCGGCCTCCAGTTCGTAGCCGGCATCTACCCGCCGACCCCGCCGGAAAACGTCGATGCCCTCTGCGAAGCGCTCGAAAAATTCCGCACTTTCTGGTGGGCGTAGTCCACGGATTACCCGCCTTCGCCGTGGCTACGGCGTGGCAAGCACGGATTCAAAAACAGTTGGTAGGCGTAGGGTGTGCAGGTTCTTTATCCTGCACACCGCATCGGTTAATGGACGTTTTGGTGCGGCAGGAAACAGAACCTGCCGCACCCTACCAACTTCTCATTCGCCCCGGATGGAGCGCTCGTTTTTAGCCCAGGGCGCAGCCGAAAGGCAAGCCCTGGGGAAAAGTC
>DAOVFI010000156.1 GCA_030673005.1 Planctomycetales bacterium | reverse complement strand
GGGTGGAACGCTCGTGGAGCGGAGGACATCGGTTTTGTACACCGGCAGTTTGGCGTTGGCGGTAACGCGTATCTCCGAGAGAATATTCTCCAGCGCCGCGGTATCGACGGACCTCCGTGCGGCGGCCTTCGCCAGCGACTGACACCGGCGGGCGAGGTCGTAGTCGTCGATGCCCTGTTTGAATTTCAATAGCGACAGAGTGGGTGTGAATTTGCTCCTGCCCGCCCCGGGCAGCAGCAGGCTCTGCGGATTGAACACGAAGGCGTTGAACAGCGGCAGGTAATAAAATATCCGTCCGGCGTATGCCCCGTCGGCGCCGACGGCCCAGCAGTAGAACCCGGCGGCGTACACGTCGGCGAGGTCCAGCCGCAGCGCGAACGTTTTTCCCGCCCCGGCTCCGGTCTTTTTGAACTGTTCGGCTATTGCGCCGGTTTTCGTGTGATTTGGCGAGCAGATCAGCGTATCCAGCGCCGTCAGCAGTTTTTTCCGCCGGGCGGCTTCCATTGAGTTCAGGAACGACGCGTAGGTGCTCAGGGCCGGTTTGCCCTTTACGTAACGGACCGCCTCTGCCCGCACGGCGAGGACGGCCAGGGCTTCGCGTTTTCCGGTGTGCCCGCAGTACAGCGCGAAATCGCCCAGATTGCCTTTGCCGGCAAGATCGGCGGCTGTCCTGACGGCGCTGCGAATTACATTGGTGTACCGGGCGCTGTCGGTCTGGACGCCGTGATGCCCAAGCATATATGGCACATTGGTATGACTGACAAGGGTCTTGCCCGAATGTTGCGGACGGGGATAGGCCCGCAGTCCCTGAACCATCGAAGACGGCACCAGGTCCAGCCCGTGCGTCAGCGTCGGGCCTTGCACGATCGCGGCGTTCAGCCCGGAATCGAACAGTTGGGACAATATACCCTTGCTGATCTTCGCGCGGCGCTGTGAGGGCATGTTGTTTGCCAGCGAGTAATAGACATCGAAACAGTCGCCCCTGCTCAGGACGCCGAAGGTCCTGTTTTCCGCTCCGGTCCTGTCGGGCCTGATGCGTGCGATTTCCACCTCCACGGGCACCTGCGCGGACGCCTGCCGGGCAAGGCTCAGTTGCATCGAACCTTTGTACACCCCGGCACGGACTTTTTCGGGGACCGTAACTCGCAGGACAAACCAGCACGGTTCCCACGCCCGGACGCTGCGGAACTGCCGGACCGGCAGGAACGGCTGGTAATACACTCGAGCGTCCCTGACAACAGGCATCGTCTCCAGTGCATATATCCGACAGGCGGACGCGGGAAGAACAAGACCCCCGGGGCCGCGGAGCGAATCGATGCGCGCCTTCAGCTGCGAACCGTCCTTACACGGCATCACTACCAGCGCCGCAGTCGCCGACGAGCCGGCGGCGACGATCAATTTCAGTCCGGAGCGGTCCTTCGACGGCGACGTGGCGGTATCCGCCGCCTTCGGCGCAGCGATACGATGTTTGGCCTCAGGTTCGTACAGGCGATTAAACCATTCGTCGCGGGGCGGGAGAATGACAATCATACCCGCTTTGACCTCCTGCTCCGTCGGCGTGATTTTACAACGCGGTCGGCGCCGTTCGGTCAGTACGAACTGCCTGTGGTAACGCCGGAGGTCCTTGTCCATTTCGCGGACGTAGTCACGGACGGCGTTTTGCCTGCGGCGGGGCGCGATAATCATCGCCGCGACCTGGCAGTTGGTCAGCTCGAGACGGTTTTTACCCGCCTTTAGCGGGAATTCCTCCAGTGTCGAAACAATCCCCTTAACGAACGTCCGCTGGAACCATTCGGTCGTCCAGGATTCGTTTTTCCCCCGCAGCAGCCCGCCGGTCGAGAGCATCTGATCGGGCGAAAGCCGCCGGCGCAGGAGATTGCGGCGGTTGATTTTAACGGCATACTCCATCATGGTCGAGTAGTTCGTGCCGTAATGCGTCAGCCACGCCCACGCCACGGACGGCTTTTTCCCGATCTCAAGTGTGAGGACGTCGGTCTGCTTCCTGTAATCCAGCCTCGGTCCGGTGAAATCGGCCCTGAGCGGGTCGGGATATCTGATTGCGTATGACTGGATTTTTCGATTTCCGCTCCATGCGATGTCCCGGACTGACTCGCCCGGTTCGAATCCCGGCCAGAGCGCCTGATTCGCCGGTCCGAAGTCCAGCAGTATCGCTTCGTCCGGCGGTAGAGGCGGGTCCGCCAGGCGGACGTTGTCGATAACGACCGCTTCGGAGCCGGCGTTATGCAGCTCCAGCGTAACGGGCTGCTTCGGCCAGGCGCCGATGGCGCGGCGCCCGGCGAACCCCAGCGGCAGAGACAGCGTATCTTTGCCCGGACGGACGAATCCCGTCCGGGAATGTGCGCCCACGACCGTCAGGCGGAGCGAGGCCATTACCGGACGGACCTCGAACGTATCGATCTTCAACCAGCCGATCCGGCTTGCGGCGCCGGCGGGGATCCGGATTGTTACCTTCGAACCGGGCTGCAACTGAAGGGCCGAAGCGCCTTGGGTAACTGCGTCGTCGGCCTTAACGACCGCGACCTTGCCTGTCGTTCTGTATTTCCCGGCCTTCTCAAAACCCTCAAGAAGCACTTCCGCCGACTCGGCCGGCGCCGTCGAGACAGCCAGTACGACGGCTACGACAAGCGGCAGGACCGTCCGACCTGCACTAATATTTCCAACCAGCATGTTATCGAGCCTCCGAGGCAATAATGACTGAATACCGAATTACCGGATGGGTGGTGCGGTCAAACGAAGTTTGGCCGTGTCGTGGTTACCCACGGCCAAGCCTTCTTTCCTGACCGCGCCACCCGCCGCTTATACAACTATAAACCGCTCAGCCCACGGACTGACCGCACCAATTATGCGAAAAAACGACCCGGAAGACATCGCCTATATATATTGTTGATACCACGAAAAAGTTTGAGCCTCAAGATGTACTTTTTTCGTATAATCATCATTAGCCTTACGATTAGTTTCCGGCACTGCGGTATTCCGGTCTCACGGTAATCACATAAACGCTTCGGAGGTTAATAAAAGATTGCCTTTTTTCAGTCCGATAAGTCTAATCAGGGCATAAATATAGGTATGTCTGCGTTTAACGGGTATGCACGAAGACAAAGCACAATCGAATGAGTTTTCAAACGGCAACGGCCGGTTCGCCGCCCGTTGCTCCGAGATGGTCCTTCGCCACCGGTTCGCCTTCAATCTTGTTGCGCACAATCTCCTTTTCGCACTGGCGCTGCTGCTGGCGTACATGGTTCGTTATGACGCCGCCCGTCCCGGCGATGAAGAACAACGGGCGTGGTTCACTTTTTATTATCTCCCGTCGCTACCTTTCTTTCTGGTTATCAAGTCCGTCATCTTCGCCCGGATGAAACTGTTGCGGGGCTGGTGGCAGTACGCCGGTATCCGCGACGTGGTGAACATCCTCATCGCCTGCTGGATTTTCCTGTTCATCTCCTACGCCGCTGTCATGGTGTTCGTGCACGTTCCGATGTGGTTGGGGAAGCTGCCTCTTTTCAGTTATAGCCGGGGCGTGCTGGTGCTGGATTTCATGGCGACTGTTTTTCTCGTCGGCGCCGCAAGGCTGGGCGTGCGGTTTTATCACGAAGAGATGCGCCCGGCGTCCTCCGAAGGCGTCCGTCGCGTCCTTATCATCGGCGCCGGAAACGCCGCCGAGGCGCTGCTGAGGGAAATCCACCGGATGCGGATAGAGCGATACCGCGTCGTCGGACTGGTCGATGACGATCCGACCAAGAAGGGCATATACATCCACGGCATACCCGTCCTGGGCACCACCGACGATATTAAGCGGATCTGCGAGGAAGAAGAGGAAATCGACGAGATACTCATCGCGGTTCCGTCGGCAACGCAGAAGCAGTTGCGCCGGATAATCGAGATGTGCCGGGGCACCAAGTTGCGTTTCCAGTCGCTGCCGTCGATGGACTCGCTGATAGACGGCACGGTTACGGTCAACCAGTTCCGCAAAGTCGAGATTAACGACCTTCTGGGACGGGAGGCCGTCCGGCTGGACACCGAGGCGGTAAGTAAGTTTCTCGCCGGTCGGCGCGTCCTGGTAACCGGCGCCGGCGGAAGCATCGGTTCGGAAATGTGCCGCCAGATATGCCTTTTCGCGCCGGAACGGCTCATCCTGCTGGAACAGGCGGAAAACAACCTCTTCGACATCTCCAACGAACTGCGACGGAGTTTTCCAGACATCGACGTCACGTCGGTTATCTGCGATATATACGAGCGCGAGCGTGTAATGTCGGTCTTCGAGGCCGAGAAGCCCGAAGTCGTCGTTCACGCCGCCGCGCACAAGCACGTTCCGCTGATGGAACTGAACCCGTGCGAGGCCGTCAAAAACAACGTCTTCGGGACCAAAAACGTCGCCGACGCCGCCTGCGCCGTCGGCGCGAAGGAGTTTATCCAGATTTCGACCGACAAGGCGGTCAATCCATCCTCGATAATGGGCGCGACCAAGCGAGTGGCGGAGATTTACACCCAGGCGCTGAACGGGCGCGACGGCTGCCGGACGCGGTGCAAGTCGGTGCGGTTCGGAAACGTGCTCGGATCGGCCGGTTCGGTAGTCCCGACGTTCGAGCGGCAGATACGACGGGGCGGACCGGTTACCGTTACCGACCCGGAGATGACGCGATACTTCATGACCAGTCCAGAGGCCTCGCAACTGGTCCTCCAGGCCGCCGCAGTCGGATCGGGCGGTGAGATATTCCTGCTCGATATGGGCGAGCCGGTTAAGATAGTCGATCTGGCGCGCGACATGATTACGCTCAGCGGAATGAGGGTCGGCGAGGACATCGACATCGTCTTCAGTGGAATCCGACCGGGCGAGAAACTCTTCGAAGAACTCCGCACCGCCGGCGAGGACATCGCCCCGACAGTCCATCCAAAGGTCAAGATATGGAAGCACAGGTCCGTAGAGTGGGACCTTATCAATATGGTAATTGATGAATTGCAGACGCTGACCAACTGCCCGGACCGTGAGAGAATTATCGCTGCCATAAGACGTCTGGTACCCGAATACGATCCGCTGAACCCGCCTTCGGATAAATCCGACGGTCGGGTGGCACGGTCAAGCCGTAGCGCAGCGGAGGCTTAGCCGTGAGGACGCACGTATGGGTGGCACGGTCAAGCCATAGCGCAGCGGAGGCTTGGCCGTGAGGACACACGTATGGGTGGCACGGTCACAAGCCGTAGCGCAGCGGAGGCTTGGCCGTGAGGACACAGGACACGGTCAAGCAAGGTCAAGGCCTGACGGCCTCAACCTTGCTTGACCGTGCCACCTGATAATTGGCACGTTACAGAACGACAGGATTATCCATGAGCGAAGAATCCATACCCTTGGCCGGTCCCGACATCACCGACGCCGAGCGCAGCGCGGTAATAGCGGTTCTCGATTCAGACCGTTTGAGTATCGGCCCGCACACCGAGGCGTTCGAGGCCGCCGTCGCCGACCGCGCCGGCAGGAAATACGGCATCGCCGTCAACTCCGGCACCAGCGGGTTGCACCTGTGCGTCAGGGCACTGGGAATCGGTGAAGGCCATGAGGTCATCACCACTCCGTTTTCGTTCATCGCAACTACCAACTGCATCCTGTTCGAGCGCGCCCGCCCGGTATTCGTGGATATCGATCCGGACAGTTACAACATGGCCCCTGCCGCCGTCGAGGCCGCCATTACGCCGAAAACCAAGGCCATCCTGCCGGTCGAGGTCTTCGGGAACATGGCCCACTTCGACGAATACGAACGCATCGCACGCAAGCACGACCTGCTGATGATCGAGGATTCCTGCGAGGCGCTCGGCGGCGTTCTTTCAGGCCGGGCGGCGGGAAATTTCGGCGACTGCGGCACGTTCGCGTTCTATCCGAACAAGCAGATTACCACCGGCGAAGGCGGCATGATCGTTACCGACAGCGAGGAAGTTCGCGACCTGTGCGTCTCAATGCGCAACCAGGGTCGGGCGACCGAGGCGTGGCTTTCGCACGCCCGGCTGGGCTACAACTACCGCATGAGCGAGATAACCGCCGCGCTCGGTGAGGCGCAGATGAAGCGGCTGGACGAAATTATCGCCAAGCGCC
>DAOVFI010000345.1 GCA_030673005.1 Planctomycetales bacterium | reverse complement strand
AGAGGTCGAGCAACTGGTGGCAGAGGACATCCCCGCCGACGAGAAATTAGAGAAACTTCTGGAGAATGTTTTTGCACAGTTAGAGCGTTATACGGCTATCGGCGCGCTGGTTCTGGAGTTCTGGGCGGTGGCGGCCCGGGAGGCCCGCGGCGGTGAATTGTCGGAGATGTTCGAGCAGATGTTCAGCCGGTGGCGCAGGCGGATATCGGCGATTGTCGCCCAGGGTATCGAGTCGGGCCGGTTCCGCGCGGAAATAAACCCGAACCTGGCGGCGTCGCTGATAGTTGCGATTATGGACGGGATTATCGTTCAGTCGATCCTGGACGTCGGCGCGAATTTCGGCCAGAATTCGCTGACGGCGCTGAAAAGATGGCTTTTGTCGGACCTGATAAGCGTAGGATGATGCAAAGGATGATGCAAAAAAAAGTGGGCCTGCCTGCCTGTCGGCAGACAGGTCGGCCCAGCCTGCAGCGCCCGCGCAGAAAGGTGTGAAAGACCAACCGGACCATCCGGGAGAAGTGAATAATGAGTGAGAAGCCGAAAAAAGGCGTAGAGAAACGGGCGAAATGGCTCCGGGCCGTTCGCAGGGCGACGCCGGCGTTAATTGTTATTGCGGCCTTGGCGGGCGTGGTGCTGATTGCGGTGGTGCTGAAGAAGCGCGACGACGACAAACCGGTCGATAAGCGCCCGCCGGTGAATGTCGAGACTGAGGTAGTCCGTCCCATGCCGGAGGTGCTTGACACGTTCGAGATCGTCGGCAGGGTCGAGGCCGACCGCGTGGCGGAGGTTTCGGCCGAGGCCGAAGGGCGGGTCGAGCAGGTCTTTGCCCGGAAAGGCAGACCGGTGCGTGCGGGCGAGAAGATAATACGTCTGAATACCGATATCCTCCAGGCAGAGTACAACCGCGCCAAGGCGCAAAAGGAATTCAACGACCGGGAATATAACCGAATCTCCCTGCTCCACAAGAAAGGCGCCGCCACCGACAATGAAGCCGAACAGGCGCGCACCCAGGCCCGGATAAGCGAGGCCGTATTTAGCATCGCCAAGGCCCGCCTCGACCGCGCCGTTATCGTCGCGCCCATCGACGGGACGCTGGACGACGTTATTCCGAAGGTCGGCACACTCGTCAAGAGCGGCGACGTCGTGGCGGTGATCGTCGATATGGACCCGGCCAAGGTCGTCGTTGATGTGCCCGAGTGCGACGTGTCCTGGCTGAAAGACGGGGATAAAGAGGAAATCATCGTGAAGAATAGCCCTGATTCGACGGTGTCCGGGCGGATTTCCTACATCAGCAAACGGATCGACCTCGGCTCGAACACCACGCGCGTGGAGATAAGCGCCGACAACCGCGACGGCGCCCTTTGGAGCGGGCAGATCGTTCACGTCCGCCTGCTGAGGCGAAAACAGAAAAACGTGATCATGGTCCCGCTGGAGGCGCTGATCCCGCTGGAGAATGGCAAGAAGGTCGTCTATGTCGTCGAGTCCGGAAAGGCCGTTCGGCGTGAGGTGCAGATGGATTTGACCCTGCTGTCGGGGCAGCGGGTTTGCATCCGCAGCGGCCTGAAAGACGGCGACAGGCTGATCGTCAAAGGCCAACGCTTCGTCTCGCCGGAAAGCGCGGTCAGGGAGAAGGATAAAATCGGTCCGGCGACGCAGGCGGCGAGCCAACCGACGACATCGCAGGCGGCGACAAAACCGGCAAGGTAATCCCATGCTTCTTTCAAATACGGCAATCAAGAACCGCACGACGGTATTTGTCCTGATGGCGCTGATCCTCGTAACCGGGGGATACAGTTATATGACGCTTCCGAGGGAGTCCGCCCCGGAGGTTCCCATACCGTTCGTGCTGGTTACCACCGGATATGAGGGCGTCTCGCCCGAAGACGTCGAGTCGCAGGTAACAATCAAGCTTGAAAACGAACTGACGGGCATTAAAGGCATCAAGGATTTGACTTCATCCAGCGCCGAGGGAATGTCCTTCATTACGGTCGAGTTCGAGCCGGACATCCGCATCGAGGACGCACTCCAGTACGTCCGCGACAAGGTCGATCTTGCCAAGGCCGAGTTGCCCAAAGAGGCCGACGAGCCGGTCATCAAGGAAATCAACATTGCCGAGTTCCCGATACTTATTATCAGCCTGTCGGGTGACATTTCGCCGGTGCGTCTCAAGGCCGTTGCCGACGAACTGGAAGACGCTATCGAGCAGGTCCCCGGCGCCCTGGAGGCCGATGTGCTCGGCGCCCTGGAGCGCGAGATTCGCCTTGAGATAGACCCGGACCGCGTTGCCGCTTACGGGCTGACGGTCCCGGAACTGCTGACGCGGTTGAGCGCCGAAAATGTCAACATCTCCGCCGGCGGGCTTGAGACGCACGGCACGAAGTTCAACGTCCGCATTCAGGCCGAGTTCGATAAGGTCGATGACATCGCCCACCTGCCGCTGACTATCCGGAACGGAAAGACGATCTATCTGACAGACGTGGTAACAGTGCGGGATACGTTTAAGGACCGCGACAGTTACGCCCGGCTGGACGGGGCCGAAAGCATCACGATCAACGTCCGCAAGACCGTCGGCGCCAACATCGTCGAGGTAGCCGACAACGTCAAGGCCGTCCTGGCCGAGGCAAAGAAACGCGTACCCGCCGGCGTGCGCATGGAGACGATTCTTGACCAGTCCAAAGACATCCGCATGATGGTCGCCGACCTGGAAAACAACGTCGTTACGGGGCTGATCCTGGTCGTGGTCGTGCTGCTTGCGTTCATGGGGTGGCGGACCAGCTGCATCGTCGCCACCGCGATTCCCATGAGCATGCTTATCAGTTTCGCATTGCTCCAATTGCTTGGCCACACACTGAATGGGGTCGTTCTGTTCAGCCTGATACTGGCGCTGGGGATGCTGGTCGATAACGCGATCGTCATCGTCGAGAACATCTTCCGCCACCGGCAGATGGGTTACGGTCGGATCGCCGCGTCGATGAAGGGCGCCGCCGAGGTAGCCTGGCCGGTGATAGCCTCGACCGCCACGACGATCGCGGCCTTCTCGCCCATGATATTCTGGCCCGGGATTATGGGCGAGTTCATGAAATTCCTGCCGATAACGCTGATAATCACGCTGAGCAGTTCGCTGTTCGTGGCCCTGGTAATCAGCCCGACTCTGTGTGCGGTACTTTCCGGCAAGGTCCGAAAAGTCCACGAGCGCCACCCGTTCATTCACGCTTATCACGGGCTGCTTGATAAGGCCG
>DAOVFI010000143.1 GCA_030673005.1 Planctomycetales bacterium | reverse complement strand
GAGATTATTACGCTGTGGGTCAGTCGGATGGTGATGTTCGGGCAGTATTTTCGGGGCGATATACCGTTTTCGCAGGTCTATATCCACGCGATGATCCAGGACGGGCAGGGCAGGAAAATGTCCAAGAGCCTCGGCAACGGGATTGACCCATTGGACATCATCGCCTCGCACGGGGCCGACGCCATGCGGTTCACACTGACGAGTATGACCACCGAGACACAGGACGTCCGCATGCCTGTTTCGGAGATGACGCTGCCCGATGGCCGGCAGGCGAATACCAGCCCGAAATTCGACGTCGGACGGAATTTATGCAACAAACTCTGGAACGCCTCGCGCTTCGCGCTGATGAATCTCGAAGCAATGCCCGCATGGAGCGAGATTCATCCGAAGAAGGACTTATCCGACCGGTGGATCATCAGCCGGATGAATGCGACGGTCCGCGACGCGACCGCAGCCGTCGATGCCTTTCGGTTTAACGAACTGGCCGACCTGCTCTACCACTTCATGTGGAACGATTTCTGCGACTGGTACCTGGAGATCGCCAAGATTCGCATCAACGCCGGACAGGCCGCTCCCAAGGCCGTCCTTGCCCACTGCCTGGACGTGTTGCTGCGCCTGCTGCACCCGATAATCCCGTTCATTACCGAGCAGATATGGTCGCAGTTGAACGAGGTCGCCCCGAATCGTGGGCCGGGGAATTTCCCGGCCGAAGACATGCTTATCCGCGCCCGCTGGCCGATGGCGGATGCAGCCACGATCGATCCGTCGGCGGAAAGGGATTTTGAACTCTACAGCGAGGCCGTTCGCGGCGTCAGAAACCTCCGGGCAGAGCACAACGTCCCGCCGAAGCAGAAGGTCGAGATTTCCTTCGGCCCCGAAAGCGAACCAGGCCGGATTATTATGGATAATCGTGAGTTATTCGAATCGCAGGCCTGTGTGGAGGTGATTTCCGCCGGTCAGGAGGCCCGACGAAGCGACGCGGGGACTTTCACCGTCGGCGGGGTGCCTTTCTATGTGTTGGGTATAATTGACGTCGAGGATGAACGCGCCCGCCTTACAAAGCAGGCCGAGACAATCCGCAGCGGCGTCGCGGGTATCGAGAAGAAACTCACCAACGAGAAATTCCTCGCCAATGCCCCGTCCGAAGTCGTCAGCCGGCAGCGCGAACGCCTTGCGACACTGAAGCGGGACCTCGATGCCGTCGAAAAGTCGCTGGCGGCGCTGGGGTAGGCCGGGTCGAGGGGTAGGCCGGGTCGAGCGAAGCGAGCCCCGGCAACCGGGGTAGGAGGTAGGCCGGGTCGAGCGAAGCAAGCCCCGGCAACCGGTTTTTTCTTGAATTGCCTCCTACTCCGTCCCAACCTACGGGTCTGGAATCAGGTACACAGGCAAATGGGATTCTGATATGTCAGAAAACACGGAAAAACGGGCAGGTAAAAAGTCGCTTACGACAGGAATGATAATCGTCCTCCTGGCGGGGGGCGTACTGGCAGCGGTTTCCTGTCGGGATAACCGCGAGGACGATCGCAAACCCGGACTGTCTCGAAAAAGTACAACTACAAAGGCGCATCAGGACAGCTGCAAGGATGCTCACAAGCCGGAACGTGTGTTCAAAGACCTTGAACATATCGGAGAAACATCACCCTTGGCGATTGCCGGCGGCGTAGCCTACTTTGCAGCCGATGATAAACTTTATGCGGTTAATCTGAAGACGGGAAAGGTAAAGTGGAAGCAAAATGCCGAATTTGCATCCAGCTGGTCCAAACCGTTCGTAACTGACGAGTTGGTCTGTTTTGGTCTTGAGGGCAATGGATACTATCTATATGTCCTGGACATCAAGAGCGGCGAAATTCGCTGGCAGCGACTAGTCGGCAGATTCGTAATCGGCCCATTAACGCTTGCCTGCGAGAAAGGAATAATCTACACAATCGTCTGGAGGATCTATGCTCCGGGCCAGGATATAGTCGGGCTGGACATCCGAACCGGAAAGGAGGTCTGGCGCCTGAAGTTGGAAAAACGCCTCTATTATTGGCATAGTCCCATTGTAGCGGATGGTACTGTCTATTTAAGCTTGACGGATTGGGACAAGGATCAGATTCGACTTTACGCAGTGGACATCCAAAGCAGGTCTCCTCGCTGGAAAGCGAGTTCGATCAACGATGACGCTGCGATTCTGACCCCGGCAGCGGGAAACGGGATCGTAATATTCGCTGCCTGTGGCGACGGCAAAGTGGTTCTACATGCGTTCCGGCCTTCGGACTGGACGGAATTGTGGAATTATGAAACGACACTCGTTTGGAAAACCCTGCCGACTATTGCGGATGGGAAGGTTTATATTTTTTCAGGCGACGGGCAACTTTACGCGCTGGACGCCAAAACCGGCAAAGTCGCGTGGAAAGCCGAGTCCAGCCGTTACATGAGGTTCAGCCCGATAGTCGCCGATGGGAAGGTTTTTCACGCGACCGGAGACGACTACCTTCGCGTCCTGAAGGCGGACACCGGCGAATTACTGTGGAAGGTCCGCATCGCCGGAGTGAGGTATTCGCAGATCGCCGTGGTTGAAGGAAAGGTCTTCGTAAAGGATGACGAGGGAATTCTTGCAATTCCGCTGCATTAATTGTCGGCTTGCGGACGGGGCGGCTGTGTCGTAGAATGTCGGACAAGACCCTGTGGAGATTGTACGCGTGGATATACCAGTAGAACTATCGCGCATTGTGATAACGGAGACCTCGCCGCAGCAGATTATTTTCCTGAAGGAGAAGGACGGCGAGCGGAGTTTCCCGATTGTAATCGGCATCAGCGAGGCCCTGGCGATCGACCGCCGGCTCAAGGGTATCGAGATGCCGCGTCCGATGACGCACGACCTGCTCGCCCTGACTATCGAGGCAATGGGCGGGACGGTCGAGAAGATCGTTATAAGCGATCTGCGCGACCATACCTTCATCGCCACGCTGGGCATCCGGCGCAACGGCGAAACGATAGAAATCGACGCCCGTCCCTCCGACGCGATTGCGCTGGGAATTGCGATGGATACGCCGATATACGTGGCAGAGCACGTTATCGACGAGGTTCTCAACGAATCAATCAACCTGGCCGGGCAGCGGGAGAATCTTCAGCGCCGGCACGATGAACTGATCGACCAGATCGACCGGCTGGGCGGATACCTCGAAGACCAGAAGGACCAGTTTGACCCGGGCGCTGACAGCGAACCTTTACGGGAACTCCAGCAACAACTGGAGGAGATGCAGTCTGAACTGGAGGCTATCGAGGAAATTCTCCGGCACCTGCCGGAGTGAATACCGGATTACCGGAATAGTGAGCCTATTCCCAAGTTGTAGGGTGTGCAGGTTCTTTTTCCTGCACACCGCGATTTTGTCAATGGGCGATCCGGTGTGTGCAGGAAAAAGAACCTGCACACCCTACCTGCTGTTTTTCCCTATTCCCTATTCCCAAGTCCCTAATCTCTATTCCTTCTATCACCTATTCCCTGAATTCGCCCAGGTCGATTACGATCCCTTCGGGAGTGAAGTATGTGGCATTCATCCGTCCCCCGGCGATGGTGGTGAAGACGACGCCGCAGACGTTGTACTTCGCGGCGAAGGCCAGTTCCTTCTCGCCGGGTCCGATACGGGAAGTATTCACGATGTCCTTGCTGAAATGCCCGACGAAATAACACAGGCAGTCGATTGCATCGTTGAGCATCCGCCGGGTTGGAAGGTATTGGTCGTCGCCCTGCTTTGCCTCCGGGCGATAGAGAAGCGCTTCGGCCTTGCCCTGGTCGTATTTGATTAACCCGCCACGCCGGCTGTCAGTATCGGCCCTGTCCTGATCGGCGGTTATCTTCAGGGCTGAGCGAAATCGCCCCCTGTCGAGCATTTCGCCGATCAGCATGAGGTTCCACAGGTCCGCAATCATCAGGCCGTCGGTCTGCGAGTCGAAATTAACAAGTCGGCCCCGACGGAATATCCGCCTTTGGCCGCCCTTGGCGCCTGCGGGCATAACCGGTCCGGCCCGGCGCCTTCGGGCAATTCCGCCGGAGATCTCGATTATCATCTGCATGCGTGAAAGCGACTTTCGCAGCGGATCGGCCGCCAGTCGGCTGAGCAGATGGTAGTGGCGAATATTGAAACAGTAATCGTATTTGTTTTGCCACTGATTGGCTATTCGTTCAGCCGGTGTCAGGTGCGATACGCCCCTGCGATAAAGCATCACCGATGCCAGCAGTTCGCGCCGCGTTCCGGGTACGTAACCGAAGTGGTCCGAGAAATATTTAAGTACGCGGACGGCCTGCGTTTGCGGCTTCATGGCCGAAACCCGCCGCCGCAGGCGGGCCGGTCCGAGTCGCGACGCCAGAATTTCTATCGCCGAGCCGCGCGCGAAAAAACTTTTCTTATTCAGACCTTCCAGCAGCGCTTCGGACCATCGCTTGCCCGAAATCCGCTCAACGAGCAGGCGGTAACGCGCTTCGTTTTCATCGCTGATTGGCTTCTCCGCCGCCCACAACTTCACTATCGGCGCCAGCGAGGCCCGCGAGGGATGTTTGCGAAGCCACTCCAGCAGCGTCGCTCGCAGGCGGACGTCCCCGACGCGAGGCAGCATCTCGCTGACGTATTCGGCTAGGCCGGGCATGTCCCTCTCGGCCAGGAAGGCCAGCACCGCCTGACGGACCGGAGCAGGGGCGGACTGACTGGTAAGGACGGTCGCCAGGTTCGGACATATCTGCTCGTCAACCGTATCCACGTGCTCCAGCACACGCAGCGATTCGATACGCTCCGACGCTGAAAGCGAATCGTTCAACACGCGGTCGGTATTGTGCAGGGCGATCGTGTGAGGAGTGTATTCCTGACTGCCGGATCGCCGATGCTGAGCGTACTGCGATACGGTTCGGGGAGGATGCGCCGGCAATTGATCACAGCCGCCCAGCGCCAGGCCGATAACCAGCAGAGACAATAAACACGGAATCCTTCCATGTGCGATATTTTCCATGGGCGTAATACTAACGGCAATCGACCGAAAACGACAAGCGAATTGATTGCGGATTGCGGATTGCGGATTGCGGAATTGAATAAAATCTGTGTAATCCGTGGACTGATTGCGGATTGAGCAGTCAGCCCGGACTCTGATGTGCTCCGTCCCGACCTGCGGCTCCATCTCGACCTGCCGCCGTTGTAATTCCGCCGGGAATTGAAAAAACGTCTGGATTACGCTAGACTCTCCGGGCATGTCGAAAGAAAAACAACCAGGCATTGACGAACAGATGGATTTGCTGCTTCGTGGCATCGAGGCGGTCTATACCGCCGACGAACTCCGGCAGCGATTGATCGATTCGCAGGAAACGGGCAAGCCCATGCGCATCAAACTCGGAATGGACCCGACGGCGCCTGATATACACGTCGGGCATTCGGTCGTACTGGGCAAGATGCGACGGTTTCAGGATCTCGGACACAAGGCAGTGCTGATTATCGGCGATTACACAGCACGCATCGGAGACCCGTCTGGACAGAACGCAACGCGCCCGACGCTCTCGGCCGAGGAAATTCAAAACAACGCCAAAACCTACTTTCAGCAGGCCGGTAAGATACTCGATGCCTCGTCGGGTAAACTGGAAATACGCTACAACAGCGAATGGCTGGAAAAACTGACCATGATGGACATCATCCAGTTGACGGCCAAGAAGACCGTTGCCCAGATGCTCCAGCGGGAAAGTTTTAAAAAACGCCTCGCCGCTGATCAGGATGTCTTCCTGCACGAGTTCCTCTATCCGGTGGTTCAGGGCTACGATTCGGTCGTCGTCGAGGCCGACGTCGAACTGGGAGGAACCGATCAGACGTTCAACTGCCTCGTCGGAAGGGACATCCAGCGCGCATACGGCAAGCCGGCGCAGATTGTACTTGTCATGCCGCTGCTGGTAGGACTTGACGGCGTCGATAAAATGAGCAAGTCCAAGGGTAATTACATCGGTGTAACCGATCCGCCGAACGACATGTTCGGAAAAGTCATGTCCATCCCGGATTCACTGATGGAGAATTACTTCACGCTCCTGACCGACCTGACTCTTGAGCGAATTGCCGAACTGCTGGACGGCGATAAGAGCCATCCTCGTCACGCCAAGGCGACCCTGGCGAGGACCATCGTTGCCCGTTATTACGACGATACGACGGCTGTCGCCGCCGCCGCCGAGTTCGACCGGGTCTTTGCCGCCAAACAGACGCCCAGCGATATGCCGGATATCGTCATCCCGGCAGGGACAATCGGTATCATCGATCTTGTCGTCAAGGCCGGCTTCGTCAAAAGCAACGGCGAGGCTCGCAGACTGATCAGTCAGAACGCCGTCAGTATCGACGGTAAAAAAATCACCGACATCAAAGCCGACGTGAACCCGCAGAACGGGCAAATTCTTCGCGTCGGCAAACTGAGATTCGGTAAAATAGTGTTGGAATGACCAATACTCTGTC
>DAOVFI010000561.1 GCA_030673005.1 Planctomycetales bacterium | reverse complement strand
TGGCTGCTTACGACAAGGCCGGCAAGGCCAATGCGATGGCCATCGGCTGGTGCACGTTTGGCGGCGTCTGGTCGATGCCGATGTGCATCGCGCTGGTCAGGCCGTCGCGTTATACGTATGAGTGCATCGAACATACCGGCTGCTTCACCGTCAACGTCCCGCCGCCGGGTCTTTCCAAGGCCGTCAAAATCTGCGGCACGAAGTCGGGTCGAGACGGCGACAAACTCGCCCAGGCCGGTCTGACCGTCGAGAAGGCCGAGATGATTGACGCCCCGGTCATTGCCGAGTGCCCGATCGTCTATGAATGTAAGGTCGTCCACCACAACGACATACTCCCGCCCGAACTGGCTGATGAGGTGCAGCGACAGTGGTACCCCGAAGGCGACTATCACCGCGTCTATTTCGGGAAAATCCTCGCTACCCGCGCAGCGGATAACGCCGCCGAACTGCTGCGCTGAGCCGTATAGCGCGTAGGTGGGTGCCGTGGTCGCTGTGTTTGCGACCACGAAAGGCTCCCGGGAATGCGCGTCCGCGTGGTCGCAAACACAGCGACCACGGCACCCTTGCTTAACATTTCTTCCCGCTTTGGTCGATACCAGGTAAGTGCATCAGGAGGTTCCGGGACAATGAAAAAGATGAAAGGCGTTCTGCTCGTGCTGGCGGCTGCTTCGGTATTCGCCGGTTGCGGGGATGGTTTGCCCGGCAAGGCCGCCGATTACGTCAAGCCGACCATAGCCGTAATGAAATTCGAGAACCGCGCTCCGTTCCCGCTCAGATGGAACATCGGCGACGGGATGAGGGACATACTCGTTGACCGGCTTGTCGCTACCGGGCGATACCACGTCGTAGAGCGGCCCGAACTGGACTCGGTGCTCGGTGAACTGCGGCTCCAGCACAGCGGCATAACGCGGAAGCAGCGGCGAGCGGCGCTGGGCCGGATCAAAAATGTCCGCTACCTTATCAAAGGCACGGTAACCGACTTCGGGCACGTCT
This sequence comes from Planctomycetales bacterium, assembly GCA_030673005.1. Lineage (GTDB taxonomy): Bacteria > Planctomycetota > Phycisphaerae > SM23-33 > SM23-33 > DAOVFI01. The sequence goes on along the minus strand of DAOVFI010000561.1, from coordinate 749 downwards.
CGACCAGCAGGGGTTTTCTGGGCCTGCCGAACCTTAACGTCATCGGCGGGTCCAACCGGGCGGTTATGGGAATAACGCTGTACGTCGTCGATGTCGAGAGCGGCGAGATTATCTCCAGCGAGAGCATCGAGAAATCCGTCCGCGCGTCGGACACGACGGTCAAGGCCGCATACAGGAACGTCTCGCTCGGCGGCAGCACATTTTATCGCACACCGCTGGGTCGGGCGACGGCAAATGTCATCGACAAGGCCGTCAGGCGTATCACCGCCACCATCGCCGCCAGGCCATGGACGCCGAAAATCGCGCTCGTTCAGGACGGCGAAACCGTAATCATCAACGGCGGGCGGGATCGCGGCGTACGGACAGGCGGCATATACGAGGTCTTCGAGATCGGCTCGCCGATAATCGACCCGGACACGGGCGACCAACTCGGCCACCAGCCGGGAAAAACCATCGGGCACGTGCGAATAAGCCGGGTCCGCCCGCGATACAGCCGGGCCGATATCGTCCTCGGACAGGCAGGCGATTTCAAGGTCGGCCAGCAATGCCGGCGGATCGAAAAACTCGCCGCAAAGAACCCGTAGGCCGGGACGGAGCGCAGCGCAGTCCCGGCGATTGCTCCTGGTAGTCTGTAACACGTATTTTGATGGGTGCCATGCCCTCACGCGCAGCGCCGCGAAGCGAAGCGGGTGGGCATGTTGGCGCCCATCATTTTAATAGAGTTGCCGGGACTGCGCTGCGCTCCGTCC
>DAOVFI010000474.1 GCA_030673005.1 Planctomycetales bacterium | reverse complement strand
GATTGCTGCGGCGATCGCCTGGTATCCGGCGCTGTTGGGATGGACGCCGGTGCTGTGCAGGTCCGGGGCGCTTGCCGAAATGCTGTCGGGGTCGGAAGCATCGGCGATTGCGCGATTCGCATCGACGCAGAGAACGCCGCGCCTGGCGCACCATCGCTTCAGGTTCTTGTTCCACGTTCGGACGCTTGCCTTCTGTCCCGCGTCGCCGTCGTGGTAGGGAGTTATTGTCAGCATGACGGGAATGACGCTGTTGGAACGCAGCGACTGGATGATGTCGGCGAGGTTCGCCTCGAAGGTTGAATACGTTACGCTGTCGGCGATGTCGTTGAGGCCCAGTGTGATTATCGCGGCGCGCGGGTGGTAATCCGTGCAGTGGGTCGTAACGTAATCGCTGCCGGACGCGGCCCAGTCGGCCGAATCCGACGAGCCGTAGCCATGGTTCATCATGTCGAACAGTGTCGAGTCGATGCCGTAGAGGTAGCCGCCGATGTTGGCGAGCGGGTCGATGTCGTACCAGTCGATGCCGGCCCCTATGTTGCTGAGGAATCCTCGCCCGCCTGCGGCAGCACCGCCCGGCGAACCGCTCGCAATCGAATCGCCGATGAGCATGACAGTTGGACTATCCATCAGGGCTTCAAGGTGGAAACTGTAATAGTTTGTCGTGGTCGTAAATGCGGCCGGCGCCGCTTCGGTGGGTTCAAAGTTTGTTGCGTCCCAAGTCAGGAACCAGTCGTCGGCGTCGAGCGCCGGACTCTGACCCGTACCGTCGTACGCGGTAACAAGGTCCGTGCGAGTGCCGTCGCACTGGAGTGCGTACCCGATGAAATCGCCGGCCTTGACGTCGGTTATCGGAGAGGAGAACTCTATCGTGTTCACCGAAGAGGCGCTCAGGTCCCCCCACGCTATCGCCTCGGATTCGCCGACCTTCCAGAACGTGTTGCCGCCCTGGACATTTCGGAAAACGACGAACTTGAGGCTCGACATGTGAGCATCGACTGCCCGCACGTACAACTTCACACCCGTAACCGCGCCGCTCTTTCGGATTCGCCCGCGATGTCCGCCCACGATGCACGTCAGCCACGCCGTAGCGCCGAATCCTGCGCCCGAGCCGAGTTCGTGATAACCGTTGGCGAGGATCGTCTCGCCCCGACTGCTCGCCGGAATCGCCGCGATGCGTGGCCCTATCGCTTCGGTTACGTCGCTGCCGGCCCCATAGATGGTTGCTTCTGCCATTATCTTCTCCTTGTGCTTTAATGTTGGGTGGCACGGTCAAGCAAGTTCGAGGCCGTTCGGCCTCAACCTTGCTTGGCCGTGGTGGTCTCCGCTGTTGCCGCCACGGCCAAGCAATTTAAAGTCGTGCGACTTCAACTTGCTTGACCGTGCCACCCGTGTTGGCGAAATATTCATCACTCCCATGTCTAACTCACTTCGATTTCCCAGGACCCGACGACGGTCGTAGCGATCCATTCAGTCTCGTTTATCGCCACCAGCGACACCGCCGAACCTGTTTTCGTGCTGTCGATGTAGCCTGCCTCGACGGAGACCGTCCCGCCCAGACGTATCGTGTCGCCGGACGCCGCCGTGATGCGCATCCCGTCGGCGTCCTGAACGATGAGCGTATATGTCAGTCCGGTCGATGCCGCCGGCAGGTTGTGATAGTTCTTTTCCGTCGCGCCTTCGTTGGTCAGGACTTTTCCGCTTTCGTCCGATGTCAGGACGTTCGGGCTGGCGCTCCCGGCGGTGTCTGCTTCGACTGTCCTTCGGGCGACGTCGCCGCAGGCCGCGAAGATAGACCTTCCTCGATAGTCTGTGATGTCGTCGTGGTCGTACTCGCCGCCGGAGGTAACTATTGTCGCCAGTGGAATGTGCGGCGTCGCAGACGGGGCGGGAAAACCGGTCGTATTGACCGAAAGCGTCCCGCCTACCGTCAGATAGACGTAGTTGGTTGAATTGTTGGTAAGCGATTGGGCGCTCGCGCCGGCGTAATCGACGGCAGAATCGCCGTTGAAAAATTTCCCCGCACGGACGCCGAAGGTCATCTCGCCGTCCTTATAAACACGAAGGTCGCCGGCGCGCCTCGCAACGTCCAGCAGGCGGTAGAGCATCCTGTAAAAACTGGTGTAATAAGGCGACTCGCCGGTGGTAACGAACAGCACCTCCTGCTCGGAGTCCGT
>DAOVFI010000401.1 GCA_030673005.1 Planctomycetales bacterium | reverse complement strand
ACTATTAATGGTCATTAGACATTTCCCTCATCACCTTTTCGGCGATGTCTTCGACGGCGGCATCCTCGGCTACGTCTATCCGGCGGATGTCTCTGAATCGCCTGAACCACGTCCGCTGGCGTTTTGCGAACTGTCGTGTGTTTATCTTTATCCGCTCGACGGCCTCGTCTAGAGTGCACTTACCGGCAAGGTGATCGATCATCTCGGCGTACCCGAGCGCCTGGGCGGCCTGGCGCGACAGGCCGGCGGGTTCTGCAAGCAGCGCCGCAACCTCGTCGCGCAAACCCTGCTCGACCATTCGTTTGACGCGCGCGTTTATCCGCTTGTTCGTATCTTCCCTGCTCCGCCGCAGGCCGATGATGAGGCAGTCGTATCGCCGCGCGGGCTTATCCCACTGTTTCTGTAGCCGACTGATGGGTTTGCCCGTCAGTGAATAAACCTCCAGCGCCCTGACGATGCGTTTTTCGTCATTGTGATGGATTCTTGCCGCGGCCTCCGGGTCAATCCGCGATAATTCTTCGTGCAAGGCGGACAGGCCTTCGGCGTCGGCGCGGCGCTTCAGATTAGCGCGGAGTTCAGCGTCGGCGCCGGGGCCTTCGAACAGGCCCTCCGAAAGCGCTTTTATGTACAAGGCCGTTCCGCCGACAGCCAGGACGACGTCACCGGCAGCGGCTGTCTCGGCCACTGCCTTATCGGCAAAGTCAAGGTATCGGGCGACGCTGAAGGATTCGCTCGGTTCGACAATGTCGATGCAATGATGGGTGATATCGGCCCGGTCGGCCTGGCCCGGCTTGCCGGTGCCTATGTCCATCCGGCGATAGACCTTCATGGAATCGGCGCTGACGATCTGCCCGCCCAGCCGGCGCGCGATAATCCGTCCGACAGCGCCCTTTCCGACGGCGGTGCAGCCCAGGATGAAATATACGCGAATCATCGAAAACGATTCTCGGACAACTCCTACAGGCATGTCAAGCCGTCACCCTGTCACCCACCGCATATTTGACAAACCGCCGTTTCGGGAATATCTTCGGTAACAATGGATTCAAACGGAGATATTTCGATAGTAACCGATGAAGGCGGCAGGGTTATTCATGCAGCCGGGCCGGGACTGGTGGATATTCAGATTAACGGTTACGGCGGGATGAGTTTCAATTTGCCGGTCGAAAAGATTACCGTCGAGTCGCTCAGACCCGCATTCGAGAAGATGCGCCGCCGGGGCGTAGTGGCGATTCTGCCGACGGTTTGTACCGACACGGTCCCTAACATAATCGCCCGCATCCGGCACATCACCCGCCTGGCTCAGCAGGATGAGTTACTCAATTCGATGATTGCCGGCTTCCACATCGAGGGTCCGATGGTCAGCGCCGAAGAAGGGCCGCGAGGGGCGCACGAAGCGAAGTATCTTATTACGCCGGACGATGCGCCCGGTTTTCTTGACGACCTTCAGGCCGCTTCCGACGGGATGGTGCGCCTGTTCACGCTCGCACCGGAGTTACCCGGCGCGATGGAATTCATCGCCGCCGGCGCCGGAGGCGGGGTCGTCATGGCGCTGGGGCATCTGGACGCCGACGCCGAGACGATCGATCGGGCAGTGGTCGCCGGCGCGAAAATGTGCACGCATCTCGGCAACGGTTCGCACGCGATGATGCCCCGTCTGGACAACTATGTCCAGCGGCAACTCGCCGACGACCGCCTGGCCGCCAGTTTCATCGCCGACGGGCATCACGTCCCTTTTCCGGCGCTGAAGAATTTCATCCGCGCAAAGACGCCGCAGAGAAGCGTTTTGGTTACCGACGCGGTAATAGCCGCCGACATGCCGGTCGGGTACACTTACGGCATCGGTCGGCGAACCCGCAGGGTCGATCCGGACGGCGCGGTCCGCCTGCCGGAAACGCCCTACCTTGCCGGTTCGGCGCTGACGCTCGACATGGCGGTCCTGAACACTGCCGCCAGTTGCGACGTGCCGTTCGAGACTGCATGGGCGATGGCTTCGACACAACCGGCCGAACTGATTGGTTTGCCGAGGCCGGAGAGAATCGAGGTGGATATTACAGAGCAAGGGTTCGTCAGAATTTAGACTCTGTCTGAAAACCCTTATATTAAGGATGGCGCGGCTTGCTTGTAAGCGTACGTATTTAGCCCCGTTAGGGGCGGTCGTTTTTAGCCCAGTGCGCAGTCCGACGACAGTCGGGCAAGCACTGGGTTACGATGGCTTAAGAAGATCAAGCCCCATCGGGGCGTTCGTGACGCTCGGAATCTTCACGATCACCCCTTACGGGGCTTGAAACAAAAAAACAGTATCCCAGGGCTTGGCCTCCCGCCTTCGCCAAAGGCTACGGCGTGGCGAGTCGGCCCGCGCCCTGGGATAAAAACGACCGCCCCTAACGGGGCTAAACACATACAAGCAACCTGTGCCGCCCGCTAAATTAACTGAATTACAGAGACTCCGTCACAGACAGAGAACTGCGAACCATGAATACGACCTTGAAAATGAATTGCAGCAATGACGTTTCAATAGCAACCGACGACGACGGACGGATTGTATCGGCCACCGGGCCGGGGCTGATTGATCTCCAGGTCAATGGGTACGCCGGTGTGGACTTCAATGACTCGGACGTTGACCGGCTTACACTCGATAAGGTCAAAGGCGCCTTCGAGGCGATGCGGCGGTGCGGCGTGGTGGGCGTTCTTGTAACGATTGTTACCGGTCGA
>DAOVFI010000493.1 GCA_030673005.1 Planctomycetales bacterium | reverse complement strand
GACGCGGATACTGCGCTGCAATGTCTTCGGCCTCGCCGCCTCGACGGCCAGTGTTTCAAGGTCCTTCTGCGAAAGGATACTCGTTGACATATCCCGGTGGACGGACTGCGCCTTCCCCAGCGCCTTTGTATATTTACCTTCTTTCCTGAGCCATGCGATTTCCTTTCGGACCTTCTCGGCCTCGTCCTTCCGTCGGACCTCATCCGCCGTAATGACCTTGCGGGCCTCGTAGAGGACGTAGCTCTGAGCCGTGGCGTCTTCACCGCGTGTGACGAGTTTCCGACCCAGTTTTTCAGCGGCCTGGAACTGGACGGCGGCCTCGGACTGCCGGCCCTCGCGAGCGTAGGCGAAGCCTTTGTCCAGCATCTCCCGCTGCTCCCGGAGCAACATGACGTTTCCGGCGGTGATCTCGCGCTTCACCTTCCTGCCGGCCACCTTCTCAGATCGCGACTTCGCCCGGAACCTGCCTCTCGCCAATTCGATATTGGACAGCAGGCGCTTTGCGTTGTCGGCCTCGGATGATTTCGGCGACAGTGTAACGACGTTTTTCAGCGCCTTACGGGCCTTGCCGTACTCGCCGGCCTCGTATAATTCCTTGCCCGTCCGGTAATAGTTCCTGGTCAGGCAATATTCCGCCTGGTTTGTGGTTATCGAGGCAGTTCCTCTCGCTGCGACTGTCGCATCCAGACCGCTCTTGCGGTAATCGTCTCTCACCCGGGCGCGGCTGTCGAAAAGCCTGCTGGTAATCGGGATTTTTCCCAAAACCGGCACGCCCATCTCTCGCTCGACCATGCCGGAAGGCCGCGAGGCGGGTCGGGTTGGCAGGCGCGGCGTTTTCATCGGCTGGGGTTCCGCCCGTCCGAACCGGTTCTTCAACCAACCCGGCTGCCTTTTCGACGAGGGACTAGCGGTTATCGACGGGACAGGCTTCGGCCTGGCCCGGACTGTCGGGCGGTCCTTTTCTGCGTAACCTTCTGCCAGTTCGCCCCGACCATAGTCGAGTTGGGCGGTGGCCGTCTCGCTGGAATACTGTTTGACGCGCCTCATCGGTCCGGCGGTCTCGATTATCTTCATGCCCCTCGGCAGATAAGTCTCGCACCAGGCATAGGCGATTGGCAGGTCGATTCTCGGCAGCGGCACCGCCACCTTGCCCGACCGACCGGTCAGCAGCGCCTCGACCCGGCAGAGATAAACTATCTCCACCGGAAAACTCACCAATCCCTTCACCGACGCCTTCGATCGCACCAGCGGAAGCAGATACGCATCGCGGGCGCCGCCGACGGGCGAGAGCGGTTTGGGCTTGTCGTTGACCCGCGCCAGCAGGACTTTCGCCCCCGCCGGCAGGTCCAGGCGAAGGAACTGGCGGGTGCGGTTTCGCAATTCGTAATCGGCCTTGCACATGACCGTCCCGTCGGACATGAACGCCACCTGAAAGTGGGCCAGGTCCGCTATCGACTCGCGCAGCGCGAACTCGGCCAGGCTGATGATCTCGACCCTGGCCGAGAACTGCGGCGCGGTAATCGCGTAAGCCAGCGCCGGCGGTCCGGCGAGGATCGCCCTGGCCGATTCGGGAATCCCGGCGACTGTCAGTTCCTTCAGGCCGGAATGTGCCGCCGGCAGCAGTTCGCTTTCGCCGGCGGTGTTGGTTATCACGAGCGTCCCGCCCGCCCATCTGCCGTCGCGGACGCCGAACCGGCCAAGGCTCGCAGAGCCGCCTTTCGGCGCGGGCAGTTCAAACGCGACTGTCAGCCGGGTCTTCTCGGCTGTCTTATCCCGCAGGAAGACAGCGGCGAGGCCGCCGGAGAACTGCGCCTCGCGCACGTCCGGGCCGGTAATCTTTACGCGCTGGGCCGAGGTCGGCAGCAGCAGGTCGATCCGCCTGCTCGCTCCGCCGAGGATGGCGACGTCCAGCCTGGCCGAGACCTGCATCCGCCCGGCGTCGATGTTCCAGGCGACGTCGCCGCCGAGGCGATACTGCGGCGGCTTTTCGCGGCGGACTTCCGGCGGGCCGTAACGGACTTCGAGACTGTCGCGCGGCGTCAGGGGAATCTCGCCGCGCGTGCCTTCGGCCTTCGAGCCGCGAACGGACACGCCGGCGAC
>DAOVFI010000660.1 GCA_030673005.1 Planctomycetales bacterium | reverse complement strand
CCTCGTTGCTTTTCGTTGCTGGAGTCGGCCCAAGCTGATGTTTCGGCACGTAGCATTTCGATGTTTTCGATCCGACGACCCGAAATAGACTGCCGGGTTATCGAACTCAATTCGTTTTCCGCAATGTTCAACCAACTACCGTGTTTCGGCGTGTAGTGAAATTCGATCCGTCGCACAAGTTCGCGAGCCTTTTTCGCCTCGAACGCCTCGTAAAAAGCGCCCCGCGTATGCGTGTTCAAATTGTCACAAACCAGCGCCACCTTCTCGACATCCGCATAGCGAGTGCGAAGAAGCTCTTCCATCTCCAATGCCCAATCGACCTTCGTGCGCCGTGGTCGAACACTCACCTTACGCCACCCCGACAACGGCTCGGCGAACATAAAAATGCAGGCCGTCCCCGCTCGTTCGTATTCGTAATCGACCCGCTGGGGATGTTCCCTCGTCGCGGCAATCGACTCCCGTGCTTCCTTCGTCAACTGCACCGGCTGCTCGTCCATGCAAACGACCGGAAACGCCGCGTCATACGGCTGAGCATAGGTTTCCAGCACATCCTCCATGCCTGCGGCAAATTCGGCGTCGGCGTCCGGCGGAATGACCCAATATTGAATTTTCCGCTTCGTCATACCGTTTTTTTTAGCGTTCTGCGAACCGTTTCATAGCTGATCGAGTCTGCGATTTCCAGTTTGACGATCTGGTCGGCTAGCAATCGCAGTGTCCAGTTGGCAAATCCGGCGGGCGGCTTGCCCAGCCGCAAGGCGATGATTTCCGCTTCCTGTTTTCCGTCAAGGATTTTGTGCCTCGGCGGTGTTTCACGTTTTTTCCGGTTCAACACCGCGTCAATTCCTTCGGTGACGAGTCGTCGTCGGATATTTTCGACGGTTCGTGTTCGACAGGACAACGACTCGGCGATTTTGGCGTCGGACCAATTCGGCCCGTCGAGATCCGCCTTAAGCAGGATATTTGCACGCCGCACTTTTTGGGATGTTCCTTTCAGTTTTTTAACGATATCCTGTAGCAAACTCCGTTCTTCCTCCGAAAGCCGAACAATGTACTTTTTGACCATGAGTAATCCTCCATGATAATTAGGACCATGGAGGATTATCGGAAATATCCACCCCGAATCTTTAATCGTGATAAAGCACTAGCCGTCTGACATATAGAGCGGTATCGATTCCGGCCAAAGGATGGGCCGGTTCGTTGCGGACGCGAAAGGGACGTCGTGTCCGCATTTTTTTGCATCTGCATCGGTTCGCCAATAGAACAAGCCCGGCAGTACAAAAGTTTCTCAGGCGGTATGGTTTCGGGCCTTGCGTTGCTTCCGCGAGCTCGGGCGGTGGAAAAATCCAAGTCCGG
>DAOVFI010000710.1 GCA_030673005.1 Planctomycetales bacterium | reverse complement strand
TATCAGCGGGCAGGCGTGTCCGCGGTGAACATCCTTCAGGACGGAGGGAATCTACGCAGCCTCGCAAAAGACTTCGAGGGCAAACAGGGAACCTTGCGGATTCACGAGGGCGATACGAGCGGCGGGCGTCCGAATGTGCGGGCGGTAACGGCGAGTTCCATGAACGTCGCCATTCAAAACATTATGACGACGCTTTTGAAAATGGAATACGATGAAACGCTTCCCATCACCGATGCGCTTGTAACCCAGTTTTCAAGCACCGCCGGCGAAGACACTTTTCCGGAGGTCGAAACTGAAGACGGCGTGCGCAAAGTGAAAGAGGGCGACGCTTACCCAATTCTTTCCGGCTCCGATCGTGACGTGAAAACAAGCCACGTAAAATATGGCGCTGCAATCGCGCAGACCCGCGAGAATAGCGTCCTTGACGGGCTTGGGCGGATAACGGTTCATCTTACGAGCCTTGCTCGCCAGCTTCGCCGCTACCGCGATCAATTCCGGCTTGCCCGAATCCTGGACTATAATGGCCTTGACGGGCGTTACATTGCCAGGCCCGGCAACGATAACGGGACGGCGGTATTCTATACCGCCTCCGAAGACCACCGCGGCAATGCGAATTTGAAGGCGTCGAATGCGCTTGCAGATGAGACTGACATCGATAACGCGATTGCGTTGCTCGACGCCATGCAGCTCCTCGACGGGACATACGTCACGCCCGCGCCGAAAGTGCTTGTTACTGCGTCAACGGCAAAAGCGACGGCATGGAAAATCGTAAACGCAATTTACGCGCCGTCGGCGACGTCGGGGCAAACGCTGGTTCCGAACCCCTACGGCCCCCAGGGTATGCTTTCGCAAGCGCCGGTAGTTGTGAGTCACCCGCTTGTGGCGACTTACGCGGGCGCAGCAACGACTTGGTTCTTGGGCGACCCGGCAAAACAATTTTTCGAAAAAGTTGTTTGGCCGGTTGAGGTAACCCCGAAGATGACCGGCGGCGAAATGGCCCTTCGGGATATCATCGAATTGTGGGTCGGTTCGTTCTGCGTAGACATGGTGGCGTTGTCCAACATGTTCTTCATAAAAAATACGGCATAAATTTTCCCCTCTTGGCTCTGGGATGTTTGCGTAACAGGCATTCCAAGGCGGTTGTGGAAAAAAAAGGAAAAAGAAAAACGTAAAC
>DAOVFI010000327.1 GCA_030673005.1 Planctomycetales bacterium | reverse complement strand
CGCATGCTGATGGGGATACTCCAGCCGACCGGCGGGACCGCCCTGGTCGCCGGCCTGGACTGCTTCGCCAAACGCGCCGAGGTCAAGCGGCACGTCGGGTATCTGCCCGACGACCCGATCTTCTACGACTACCTCCGCGGCGGCGAGATAATCCGCTTCGTCGGTCAGATGCACGGGCTGACTGACCGGCAGATTGACAGCCGCGCCGACCCGCTGCTGGACCGTCTGGACCTCCGGGACGCCCTGGCCGAATACGCCGTCAACTATTCACGGGGCATGAAGAAGAAACTGGCCATGGTCTGCGCCCTGCTGCACGACCCGCAGGTTCTTATTCTGGATGAGCCGACCAACGGCCTGGACCCGTTCGCAACCCGGACTGTGCACGAACTGATGCGCGAAAACTCCCAGGCCGGCAAATCCATATTCTTCAGCACGCATCTGCTGGAGCGAGCGGAAAAAATGTGCCACCGGGTCGGTATCCTTTACAAGGCGTCTCTGGCGGCGGTAGGTCGCCTTGAAGAACTTCGCACCCACCTATCCGAGGACAGTTCGCTGGAGGAGATATTCTTCTCGGTAACTTCCGACGACCAGGTCGAACCGTCCGGCGGGGCATCGCCATGACGCCTTCGCCGCCGGGCGTTCTGCGGGTAATCCGCCTGCTGGCGGGCATTGCCGTCCGCCGGTGGATCAGCCGGTACCGCGGGCGTTTTTTCGCCGCTTTTCGGCCGAAGCGCCGCCGCGCCGACGGCGCGCCTCGCACCGCAACACCCAGAAAGAAGGTCGGCAGCGTCCTGCTTACCGTGTTACTGGGCGGTATGTTACTGTTCAACGGCGTCTTCATCGCCTCGCAGTTCGTTCTGAAACTCACCCGTCATTTCGATTCTCAGTCCGCCGCCGAGATTGGAAAAACAGCCGTTCCGGAACGGATGTACGAAGACATTGTCAGAACCCGGATGGAACTGGACAGACTGAAAGCCCGGTCCGACAAGGAGCATCAGAATAGGAAAACAAACGTCGATGTAGAAAAGGAAATTATCCTGAGCGGCCTGAAGGGTGCAATGAACCTGCATGCCGGTTTCAGGACCGATTCGAAGGAGCGGGCCGACGCGCTGGCAAACGAATGGATGGAAACTTTCAAGGAGAAAGGCCCAGCCGGTTTTCATCCTGTCAGTCGCAGTTATCCGGCTTTCTGGCCCGATACCGAATCCTGGCCGGGTCCGGCCGGTCAGGCAAAGATGCTCCTGGCTATCGGGCTTATGCTGACGCTGCTTTGCGCGAGCATCTGCCTGACAACCTTCGGCAGCGCCAATCAGGACCTCGGCAAGGTGGAATGGAGCATGGAATGGCTCTTTACGTTCCCCGTCTCGAGCGGGGTCCTGTTCCTCGCAAAGGTCATCGAGTTCACGCTTATCAACACGTTCGGATGGTTCTTATTATTCCCGCTCCTGTTTGTTGCTTTCTGGAACGCCGGTTACGAATGGCTGGCGCTTCCTGTAGGTGTGGCGGCGGCGTTTTATCTCAACAGCCTGCTGGCGTCGGTGCGCTTGGTCGGAGAGACTTTTTTGCGTAAGAGGCTCACGCGGAGCCGGTTGAAGAACGTCCAGGCCGGCTTTGCCATCGCCGGCATGGCCAGTCTGATGTTTGTGCTGTACCTGGCGCTTGCCCCGTCGATTCCGGACGTATTCTTCGCGGCGGTTGATTCGCTGGGCGCGTGGTTTGTCTGGCTGCCGTTGTCTATCCCGGCTTTACTGGCGGGTTCCGGCGCAGTTGTGTGGATCGCGGCGGCCTGTGCCGCTGTTTTCGCCGTCCTGTTTATCCGAGGGGGCGTTCTGATAGCCGGGCGGCTTGTGCGGAACGGCCTGGTGGCGGAGACCGGTTCGTATCAAGGTTCTCGATCCCCGTCATCGGCCGACATGCGGCGAGGAAGCATCCTCAAAGGCGTCGTGGGCAAAGACGTGCGGCTGCTGCTGCGGGACCGGAGTTTTTTCGCCCAGACACTCATCCTGCCCCTGGTCCTTATCGCTTTCCAGATACTCATCAACCCGAAACTGTTCACCGCCGCTGCTTCCGACTTCCGACACGCCGCGGCGATTGCCTTCGGCGTGGGAGGCTACGTCCTGATGTTCGGCGCTTTCGGCGTCCTGTCGGCGGAGGGAAAGTCGCTCTGGCTGCTTTACACGTTCCCCCGTCCAATCGAGAAGATAATGCGCCGAAAGGCGCTGCTCTGGGCGGGAATCAGTTCCCTTTACACGATCGCCGTGCTGATTGCGGTTCTCGCCCGAACACCTTCGATCGAGTTATCCATGCTGCTGAACGCCGGAATGGCGGTGGCGGGTGTGTTTGTCTATGCCTTTATCGCAGCCGGTATCGGCGTGATGGGAACCGATCCGCTCGAACAGGAAGTACACCGCAAGATCAAACCGGCGATGATGTACCTATATTTCCTGCTGGCCGGTATGTATGCCTATGGGATCTACGCGCCTTCGGTGTGGAACAAGATCGGTATGATCGTGCTCTGTTCGCTGATTGCCGTGGCCATCTGGCAGAAGGTTCGCAGCCGCATGCCGTATCTGCTGGACCCGACGCAGTTGCCACCGCCGCGAATCGACGTCAGCGACGGGCTTATCGCAGTCTTCGCCTTTTTCGTCATCCAGGGCGCGGGCCTTCTGATCCTCACCGCCGGAGGCGTAATTCCGACGGGAGAACACCTTGTTATCGCTTATTCGATCGCCGGTGTGTGCGTAACGCTGGTGAGCCTGCTGATCTTCAAGTTCAGGAAGGTCCCGATGGTTCTGGCGACGGTGGGTCTTCGGATAAGGTTTATCAGCCGGGCCTCGCTGGTGAGGGGAATCGGCACGGGCGCCGCCCTCGGCGCAGCGGCGGGGCTTTTCGGCCTGTTGTATATATGGTTGGCCGACTCCATCGAACCTCTCCGCACTATGAAGCAGGAGACAATCAGGCAGACCGAAAAGTTGGGAATTTCTTTCGGATACTGGTTACCGATCCTGGCTGTGCTGGTAGCGCCGGTATTCGAGGAGTACATCTTCCGCGGGCTTCTTTATCGTGGGCTTCGCCGCGCCGCCGGGCCTGTCTTTTCGGTTTTGGCAAGCGCCGCTATTTTCGCGGTAGTGCATCCGCCGTTTTCGGTGATCCCCGTCTTCGTCCTCGGCCTGGCGGCCGCGCTCAGTTTCCAGCGCGCCAGATTCCTCGCCGCTCCCATCGCCGCACACGTGGTCTATAACGCAATCGTAATCCTGTTTTCAAGGTAGTCTGCAACACGTAAATCTCATGGGTCGCGCGCCCTTAAAAGTCGTAGTCGTAGGCCGGGACGGGGCGAAGCGTAGTCCCGGCGATTGCTCTTGAGTCGTAGGCTGAGACGGAACGTAGTG
>DAOVFI010000210.1 GCA_030673005.1 Planctomycetales bacterium | reverse complement strand
TGCGGAGGCGGCAAACCGCCATGGCCGGCACTTTGCGCGGTATCTGCTGGCGAGTCGGAGGGCAGCCGGAAATCGCGTGCTGGATGCCGCCTGCGGAAGCGGTTTCGGGTCGGCGTACCTTGCGACGATTGCCGAATCGGTGCTCGGGATGGACCTGGACGACCACATGCTCGATCTTGCGCGTTCGAGACATACGGCGGGAAATCTGCGATTTCTCAAACACGACCTGCACGAGCCGGTTCCCGAGGCAGGGACTTTCAACCTTGTTTGCAGTTTTGAGACGCTCGAACACGTCCGCAGGCCGGACCTGTGCCTTGCGAACCTTGCCGCCGCCCTGACCGCCGGCGGTACCACCATGATCTCCGTCCCAAACGGCACAAAAGAACGACTCGCCGGCGGGAAAGACTTCCACCCCAACCAGTTCTCCGCCCGGGACTTTGAAGACCTGTTGCGCTGCGAATTCGAGGACGTGCAGCTCTTCAGCCAGGTCTATCACAAAGGCCCGAGGCATTATCTGCGTAAACTCACCGGTCGCCGAAAGCACCACGCCCGCGACTACCGCTTCGTTCCCGGACTTCTGAATACGGCCAAGACCTGGCTTGCCGTCTGCCGCCGAGACACCGTACGGCTCGACTAAAATTACCAGTAACACTTCAGCAATTTGTAACGGTTAGCCCCTTGGGGACTGACGCAACTTATCTTTGCTTATCTTTGCAAACCGCCGAACTGTTACAATTACCGAAATCCAGCGACCGCTAATCTATTTCCTGTCTTTTATAATCGCTACAATGACTACATACCCCACAGTCGTATAACTAATTGTCATTCTCGACAGGAAAAGAAACCTTGACATGACTTGATGTTTTTATTAGACTTATGAAGATGACTCAGTTTGTTATAAGTTTTTTCGCCGTCATTGAGGTTTTTCAACCATAAAGTCCGGCAAGCCTGTTTATACAGGCCATTAGTGGAGGTACAGGAAAGATGAGATATTTCATTTCGCTATCGGTCCTTTTTGTCATCAGCACTGTTGCGACAGCCGAAACTACCGATGACCTGGTCTTCATTCACCATTCCTGCGGGTCGAACTGGATGAGTAACTACCTGCACTCGGCCCTGCTGGCGAAGGACTACATCGACGAGCGTAACGACATCACCTACGGCACGGACGTGCTTCCCGACACCGGCCGACCCGACTCGCTTGCATCCAATCCCGGTAATAGCACGAACATGAATCACTGGATACGGTGGTTTAACGATTACCTTGCCGGCGCTCAATCCCATGGCTGCGCCGACGGATTTAATAAGATCATCATGTTCAAAAGTTGCTACCCGGCCAGCAATATCGGATCGGAAGGAACGGAACCGGGAGACCCCTTCAGCAGTTCAAAAACCACGGCCAATTACAAGGCCGTCTTTCGCCACTATAACGGCCCCGGAAATACCTATACCAACAATAGTTATATTTACAAACCCCTTGAGGACGTCTTCGCCGAGAATCCCGACGTGCTGTTTGTCCCGGTAACTGCCCCACCGCTGCACTATACCGCCACAAACGACGCCAACGCCCATCGCGCCCGCCTGTTCAATAACTGGCTGAAGGAGGATTGGCTGGACAGTTACAAGGCCGATAATAACGGACTGGGAAACGTGGCGGTGTTCGACTGGTTCGACGTGCTTGCATATCCCGACGACCACGCCGAACACCCCAACCGCCTCAAGGAAGAATACGGCGGCGCCAGCGGCAACTCGCACCCCAACGCCGTCGCCAATTCCTACTCGACGGAAGTCTTCGCCGACAGCGAAGGCAATTTCATCGACAAGGCGTGGAACGACTTCATTCTGCCCGGCGACCTGGACGACAGCGATTTCGTAGGCCAGGACGACCTGGACATCGTCCTGGGTGAATGGGGAAATTCACCCCCCCTGGACGACCCACGTGCCGATCCGTCCTGGGACAACTTCGTCGGTCAGGACGACCTGGACATCGTCCTGGGCGACTGGGGCAACGGTCTGACCACGATCCCCGAACCGACTACAATCATCCTGCTGGTAATCGGAGCGGCGGCGATGTTCCGTAAGAAAACGGGTAAGAGTTCAGCCCTATGTAGAAGAAAAGAGCAAGTCAGGCACACATAGTATTTATCACTCCGGCTGTTTGGAGTGATAAATACTACCCCTGTGCGAACGTACGCTGCGACGGAGAAATGAAAAAACAATTCAAACAGAGCTGCCTGCCGGCAGGCAGCTGAATTGTTTTTTCATTTTGGGTGCCTGACTTGCTCTTTTCTTCTGCATTTGTTGCAATTGGGTGAATAGATACATATTTTTTAATCGCAACAACAACCACATACCTCAGCCTTTGTCCGGCCCGGGTCGAGTCATTGGTGAAGGTTCTCGTCGGCTCAGATCAAGATCCAGCGGGATGCAGGCCAGGAGGAATTCGGCGGCGTCTTCGCCGTCCCGGCGTAGAAGTCGGATTTCCTCTTCGATGGGTTGGCAGAGGGCATCTTCAATAACCGATGCAGATTCCGACGATAGCGGCCAACGGGTAAGGGGCCATATCTTCGATTCGACGATCTGCTGTTTGACAATTCGTTTGTCGGGGTTTTGTGAAGTCGTCCGTGACCTTGAATAAAGATACACGCCGACGACGGTCAGCAGCACCAGCGCAGCAGCAGCAGTCAAGACCACGGGCCGGCGAAGCAGGCGCAGCGCTCCGATAACCACCGTCGATTCGCCGGATAACTCCTGTACGGGTCGGCGCCTGCGCAGAATCCTCTCGTGCAGTTCCGGCGACACGCTGAAGGTTTCCCGGCGTGCCTCCTCGCTCAACCTAGAGGCCATGTCCAGGCACTGTTGGGCAAAGCGCGCGCACTCCGGGCAGCGCGAGACGTGCCGCTTCACCAGTCGAGGCAGCGACTCATCCCTATCCATAGACCGTGAAATGAACCATTTATACAGAATACAAAACATTATTCACCTCCGTTGGTCTCATAGACCACATGTGAGGCACAGGCCGACTTTATCGAATCGGCAGACCGGTTGGGGACACCGGACCGATGAAGATTCCGCCCCAGGCACGACCGCCCGCGAAACAGAAGAACCTTCACGTTAACCTTCGTTTTTTTCATCACGCGCGAAATCTCTTTCACCGACATCCCCTCGGCGTATCGAAGCCACAGGGCAGTGTACTGGTTTTCCGAAAGCGCCTCTGACGCCAAGGCCCAAAGGTTATCGACCCGTTCCCTCTTGGAGACGATTGTCGCGGGGTCTTGTCCATCGACCGCCGACTGCCGGGCGTCCCGGAGGGATTGACTTTTCGGCTTTCGAAGGTGACTGCACGCCAGGCGCGAAGCAATGGTGAACAGCCAAGTGCTGACTTTCCAAGTCGGGTTGTACGACTTGATCTTCCGGAAGGCCCGCGCAAACGTTTCCTGGAGCAGATCTTCGGCGTCCTGCATGTGCCCGGTGCGCCGGAAGAGAAATCGCAGCAACCGGTCTTCATGCCGGCTTACCAGTTCTTCAAAAGGCGCTGAAGAACCCGCCTGCGTCCGGCAGGCGAGTTCTTCGTCGCTAAGTGCAGATAGTTCATCCGGAGATAACGGTTCCGATCCTGCCATAGTGCTTCCTATTGAGAATCATCTTCTTTCTCATCCTTGCCGGCGTCCTGTTTTTCCTTCATACCGGTATGTATCAGGGTCAGGGCGTCTTCGACCGGATACTTGATGCTCACAGAGACGCTTTTGTCCTTGCGGCTCATCTCGGTCGCCTTGGCCATCTCGGCTATTTTCCTGGTCTTCCCGTTGTTCTCTTCTTCATGTCCGAACAGCATCATTGCCCGTATGCCCTGTGCCATCATATGTATATTCACGGCGTCTTCTTCCGTGGCCATCGTCACGTATAAGACGGCATATACGTTTTCGTTCGCCTCGCCCAACTCGAACCGTGCGCTGCGGAATTTCTTCAACAAGGCGCTGTGCCGCCGCTTCCTGCCCCGAACGGTCTTTTTCGCCAGAGCATTCACCATCTTATCCAGGTCCACAGCCGCCGCCACCATGAGCGAACCCTTGGAGGGAGTAAGCATCTCGGCCAGCGGATTGTCTTTGGTAATCGGTTTCCCCTTACCGTCCAGCAGGTCCAGTATCTCTTTGACACGGTTCAGGTCCGCGCCGGCGACGACGATGCCCTTGCTGTGAAAGCAGGCCAACTGTTTGTCCGGCTGTTTCGCGCGCTTTCGCTTCTTCCTGGGTGTGAAGGTATAGATCGTATGGTCGCCGTAAGTCTGGGTGGGACTGTCCTCGGTGATCTCGAGCACCTTCTTGACCTCGGCCTCCTCGTACCTGTGATCGGCCACCGCCACGGCGTCCGCCTCCCGGCTGGTCGGTCCGTACAGCGTTACAGACTTCAAATTGCCGAGAACCTCCCAAAACTTCACGGCCTTTTCCACGCGCTCTTTCGGCACGGGAGAATCCTCGCCGGATATCAGGTTCAGTATTCCCCCTGCGATCTCCGAGTTGGTAATCGCCTCGACGTCGAGGTGCACAGCCCACTTGGCCGTATCGGGAATTCGGCTCTTGACCGGAGGTCCGGCCACGGCCCAGGAACTCGTCAGAACAATCGCAACAACCGCTAAAATCGCCCGTTTTTTCATCTCATAATCTCCTTTCTGTCCGTCGGGTTTGATATGTTGGTTCTCGTTGAACCAAAACCACCCCGTTATACGCTTCCGGTGCGGAAAAGGTTACACCCGACGTTGGGGGGAAGGAGGGAAAAATACCTGTTTACAGATACTTCTCCACCAGAACGCAAAGTTTCTTTTTTGCGGCGGGGGAGATCATTTCCCTGTTCGACCATATCGCCATCTCGAGCGCAGAGTGCGCCGGGGAGGAAACGTCGGCGATCTCGCCGAATCGCCCGACGGCCGTCTTGATAAGTTCGATGGCGTTGGCGGTCGCCTCGGTCAGATTGCCGATGATTTCCTTGAGAAGTTCGTGTT
>DAOVFI010000763.1 GCA_030673005.1 Planctomycetales bacterium | reverse complement strand
GCGGATCGAGCACACCGGCGGCAGATTACGCAGCGGGCTGGTCTGCGGTCTGGTGTCGGATTTGAACAAGCCGGCGTCCACCGGTGCAAGGCGCATCTCCAGGCTGCATGTGCCCGGGAGGAATTACATGCTGCTGCGGGTCCGCTGCAAGATAAGTCCCGACTTCAGGGTTGATTCGGCGATTCAGAGTCTCCTGCCGCGAATGAGACCGAGACTCCTGCTGGATGACGGCCGGTCTGTCCGGCACATCGGGGCCTGTCTTTTCTACGATTACGGCGGCGCGCGGTACGTGTATTTCTACTACGAATCTTCTCGCTCGAACGATTATTTCGAGACTGGTTTCGCGCAGGTTTTCCTGGACCATGCCGCCGGCGCGGAGGCCTTCGAGTTGATCTTTGCCGTCCCCGTTGCGGCCGAGCGCTCCGTCGTGGCCCTGATGTTCCTCGACAAGAAGAACCCGGACTACGCGGCCTACGAGTTCTATACCGCCGCACCGCTCGCCTGCCGACAGCGATAGGCGGTAGAATTGCGGACTCTGCTCTGCGAAGCGTAGCGCTTCGCTACGCAGAGCAGAGTTGCGGATTGCGGATTTGAAACGGGACCAAAGCCGGCAGATGAGCGCAGCGAATCTGCCGGAAACGATTGCAGCGAAAACGAAAAATATCCGGTCGTTTTCATGACCCGGACTTCTCGTTTCGTTCGGTAAGGGCGGCGCGGTCGAGTATCCACTGCGTCAGTTGATGTGTGTGGGAGTCGGGCGAATTCGCATCGGCAACGATAACGGTAACTTTCTTCAGGCCCGGAGTGTCGGTGATTTCCTCGGTAACGATTTGATATGTCCAGCCTTCCGGTGCGTCCTCGAACGCGGTGGCGGGCGTATCGACCAGTTCGGCTGAACCGGCCACCAGTTCGGCAAGGACGGACTGGGCGATGTTGACTGCCTGGCCGGTGCGCCTTATCTCCACAACCGCCTGCATCGAACTGCGCATGGCCGAACCTATCACAGCCGCTGCTATGACGAACAGCGTCAGGGC
>DAOVFI010000410.1 GCA_030673005.1 Planctomycetales bacterium | reverse complement strand
TGAAGTCGAAGACTCGCTTGGTTATCTCACAGGTTTGACTCATGCGTGCAGGTAATTCTACAGCGCCGGCGGCGCCGAGTCAGCACTTATAGCGATTTCCAACTGTCAATTTCCAATTGGAAAGTACGTGTTTAGCCCCGTATGGGGCGGTCGTTTTTAGCCCAGGGTGCAGCCCGACGAAAGTCGGGCAAACCCTGGGTTACGATGATTCAATAAGATTCAAGCCCCGTTAGGGGCGGTCGTAGGCTCACGATCGCCTCTACGAGGCTAAAAAATAAAATAATACCTTTCCCAGGGCTTGGCCTCCCGCCTTCGCCAAAGGCTACGGCGTGGTGAGTCGGCCCGCGCCCTGGGCTAAAAACGACCGCCCCTGACGGGGCTAAAAACGTACGCCAATTGCCATTTGCCGATTGTTCACTTCTCCGCTCGCGCGGGGATGTCGTCGTAATCGGCGTCGCTGTCGTCGCTGCCGCCGTCGTCTTTCGTGTTCGGACCGACACTGTAAAGCAGATAACCGGCCTCACGCCGCTCGTATTTCAGTGGCTTGTCTATGAAAACGTCCTGCGGGATCGTCTTGAGAAGCGCCGGAGCGAGGGCTTCCAGTTTGTCGGGGTAATTTCCCTTCTCGGCCTTATACACAACCAGGGCCATAGCCAATTTGCTGATTTCCATCCTCATCAACACGTCGGAATGGATTTCCGAGACTCGTGAAAAAGTGGGCATCAGTGTGCTCATCAGCAGGTTGGCTATCATCCTGCTGAAACGTTTGCGCATCGGATGACCGGCAATCTTGTATATAATTATCCTGGCGATTGCACCTGCACCCCTCGTCTTGTCCATCAACTTTTCGATATCGGTATCAACGACGGCCAGCGCCTTTTTTCTGGCCGCGAAGGTGGGTTTTCTGTGGGCCTCGACAAATCGGTCATGCCAGTGATTGAAAACGCGAAGCACTTCGTTCCAATCGATCGCGCTTCTTACCAATGTTCCTTTTAGAACGCCTGGAGTTGCAGATATTGCAGAATCTCCACCACTATACATCATCATGACAATATCCAGCATTAAGAACCTTTCCTCCCGGTCGATTGCTTCAACGACGTCCGACAGGGGTGGAAGGGATTTCAAGTCTTCCAGGAAGGCCATCGCCTGACCGGCTGACAGTTTTCCGCTGGTCGCCATTGTATTAGTGCCTGCGCAGCCTATCGCCTCGATGGACATTCCGACCAGCCGGCCGACAAGCGTCGGGTCCTGGTTGATAAGCCTTGCCAGACGTCGGGCGGTCATTAAATCAGCCCAGGCGCCTTCTATGTCGCCGGCCTTGAACCTTAGCATCGCCCGGGCTGTCAAGGTTTTTGCAACGTTCTTAATAGTCGAAAAACTCGGCCACAGCGTATCGAGCACACGTGGCGGGTCGGACTGCGAGACCAGCGGCATGTAATATCGCGGACGTTTTACCGCCGCCGCTACCACTAACAGCGGCTTTTCGTTCACCTTCAGCCATCCGGCAATCATCGGGTATTCCTTCGCCGACCAGGGCTGCTCGATGGTCTTGGCCAGTCTCATGCACAAGTACTCTTCGTCGTCGGCGGGTTGAGAGGCGGGTGCCGTGGCCGCGGTTTTTGCGGCCACGTTGACGTCAAGATGCTTCGTCGTGGTCGCAAACACCGCGACCACGGCATCCTGCTCGGAGGCGGGGTGGTCTTCTTCGTAGTCGTCGAGACTGACGAAGTAATCGCCATCTTCCGGCAGGGGGTCGATTTCAAGTATTTCGAGGACCTTATCGCGCGTTTCCGCCTCCAGAAACTCCGGCCCGAAGGCGCGGAGCAGAATTATGGCGGCGTTGTTCTCTGCCGTTACGCCCTTACCGAACTCCTCGTTTATTGCGGCTACGTAATTAATCGTGCCGTCGGAGTTGACCGGCCCGGTGATGCGGGTCGTATCGTGCGAGATAATGATTTTAACGGGCGCCGGCCAATGCAAAATCGCGATGACCAGGACAATCAAAAGCAAAACCGATAAAACGCGAAACCAACGCTTACGAAATATCTTTGGCATAAGCCACCTCTTTTCCCTTTGCCGCGCCACGTTTGTATTCGAAATACAAAATAAGTCCACGAATTACACGAATTACACGAATTATAAAAAAGAAACAGATTGCACCATTACATCTTTTGTTCGCATCTCTCACACTTCACCCAAGTTTTCTTTCTATTCATAATTCCCACCTTCGCAAATGCGACTATGGAAAGGAGTGTAACTTGCCTATTCGGATTTTATGTAATTCATCTGTTTTATAATTCGTGTAATTCGTGGACTATTTTTTCCCGACCGACAAGGGCTGCGCCGGGGGGTGTGTCTTGTTTCGGATGCGAACCTGTTCGGCCACGTTTTCGACCAACGTCGTCAGCGCGGCGGCGACGGCGGGGTTCTTTGATTCGTCGAAGTCGTCCTCGGCTGCGCCGGTATCGGTGTTTGCCCGCACCGACAGGTTCAGGGGGATCTCGCCGAGCAGCGGCAGGGAAGCCTTCTTTGCCGCTTTACGCGCGCCGCCGCGGCCGAAGATGTCGTGCTCGACCCCGC
>DAOVFI010000627.1 GCA_030673005.1 Planctomycetales bacterium | reverse complement strand
AGGTCCGGGACGTGACGGAAGGTAAGGTATATCGTCTCCGCTATGCCGCCGTTGCAATGGTGGCGCTGCTTTCGGCCGGGTGGCACGGTCAAGTCGAAGACTTGGCCGTGGTCGCTGCTCCCACGGCCAAGCCTCACTTCCCGCCTTCGCCAAGGCTATGGCAGGCAGGCGTTCGGCTTGACCGTGCTACCCGGCTGTGCGACATCACGGCCAAGCCTCACTTCGTTCGGCTTGACCGTGCCACCCAACCGTCCGGGGAACTTTTCGATAAAGCGGCGCTGGATTTCGCTTCCCGCGTGGACATTCGCGCCTGGGATCGCCTGGCGGTTCAGGACGCCGGCGGCGTACTCAGACCGCTCGACAGCCTGGCCCGTCGGCAACTGCGAATTTGTTACGGACGCGGCGACATCGGCGGCGTCTCGCCGACCTTCGCTTTTCTTGAGATGTACTTCAATGCCGGTGCGTACCCGGCCGGTTCGGTCATTCAGGTTCGCGGCGATGTGTTGCGGGTGATTCCGCTTGCCGTCGGGACGAGCATTTACCTTGCGCCGGCCGAACTGAAGGGCCGGAGGGATGGCCGGAGTCGCTGGCCGGGATTGACCGAAGAGCAGGCGGACGATCTGCATCGGCGTTTTGTGGAACTCGCCCGCGTCTGGAGCCGGCGTGACGCCGAACGCACAAATGCGATTCTTGGTGAACTGCACGGAATCCTGACCCGGCGGGGGGCCGGTCGCCTGCCGGCGTGGCGGGTCGAACTGGAACTGCTGCACAACCGCTTTGGCGGATTCACCATCGTCTGGTGCGTCTATGCCCTCGCGGCTGTCCTGCTGCTGACGGGTTTGGCGACCGGTCGGCCCCGGCCTCGGCGGCGCCTGCGGCGGGGGGGTATGGCGGTTTTCATCCTTTCGACCGTCCTGCTGGCCGTCGGCGTCTGCATGCGGTGGATCATCAGCGGGCGCGGCTGGCGCATACCCCCGCTGACCAATCAATATGAATCCGTCCTGGCTGCGGCGCTGCTGGGCGCGGTTGTGGCCTATATGCTCGAAAGGAAATACACAAAAGGCGTGTTTGCCCTGGCGTCGTCGATTTTCGCGACTGTTGCTTTGCTGGCTGCGTTTTTCCAGGCCGGGCCGCTACGGGCCGAAATCGAGCCGACTTCGGGAATAATTCACAGCCCGATCCTCACCTGGCACGTCGCGACGATAGTCACCGGTTACGCTATGATCGGCATGTCGCTGGTCGTTTCAGTGGCGTATCTTGTTGTTACCGAAATAAGGGCGGCCAGGGAGGCGCTGGAAGGGACGAACCGTCGATCAGGCTCGGGACAGGATCAATCTGCCGGAGCGGACCTGTCCGGTCAAACTCCCGCCGAAACATTGGCCGAACTGGATCGCTGCAATCTTATCCTCATCCAACTGGGCTTTATGCTGATAGCGGTAGGCGTTGCGCTGGGGTCTTACTG
>DAOVFI010000285.1 GCA_030673005.1 Planctomycetales bacterium | reverse complement strand
CTGACGGCAGAGATAGCCGAGCGGTTCGGCCGGGCCTTCGCGACAATGCTCGGAGCCGGCAGGACGATTGTCCTCGGCCGGGACACGCGGACCTCCGGGCCGATGCTCCGGGACGCCGTCGTCGCCGGGTTGACCGCCGGCGGGGTCAACGTGACCGACCTTGGCATCGTCTCCACGCCGGGCGTGGCGCTGATGATCAAGCAGACCGGCGCCGACGGCGGCATGGTCGTCACGGCCAGCCACAATCCGCTGCCCTATAACGGGATCAAGTTCATGACGCCCGCGGGGGCGAACTTTCCGGCCGGCGAGGCAGGCAGGCTGAAAGACATCTGGCAGGCGGGCGAATTCGCCGCGCCGAGCTCACCCGGAAAGGTCACGCAAAACGACCAGACCCACGAGGTCCACGTCCGGGCGGCGGTGGGGATCGTCGACCGGCGGGCGATCGGCGACCAGCGATTCAAGGTCGTCGTGGACAGCATCAACGGCGCCGGCTGCGTGGCCACGCGGAGACTGCTGAGCGAGCTGGGCTGTGAGCTGATCCACGTCAACGGCGAGCCGAACGGTCAATTCGCCCACGAGCCCGAGCCGATCGAAAAGAATCTCACCGCCCTGTGCGAGGCGGTTCGCCGGCGGGCCGCGGACGTGGGCTTTGGCCAGGACCCCGACGCCGACCGGCTGGTCATCGTCGATGAAAACGGCGAGTTTGTCGGCGAAGAATACACACTGGCTCTTGCGTCGGCGTTCGTCCTCCGGCGGCGAAAGGGGCCGCTGGCGACTAACCTGTCAACATCGCGGATGATGGACGACGTAGCGGCATCGGCCGGCGTGGAACTTTTCCGCACGCCCGTCGGCGAGGCCAACGTCGCAGACGTGATGGTCCGGGAAGGTTGCGTCTTCGGCGGCGAGGGCAACGGCGGCGTAATCGATCCGCGCGTAGTAATGGTCCGCGACAGTTTCGTCGGGATCGCACTGATGCTCAATTATCTCACCGAGACGGGCAAGTCCGTCAGTGAATTGGCTGCGGACCTGCCGAGGTATCGGATGCACAAGGAGAAATTTCCCTGCCCGCAGGCGGCGGCTGTGAAGATCCTTGCGGCGGTGCGTGAGTCGTTCGCCGGCCGGTCCGGTGCGAAAATCAACGAAGAAGACGGCCTCCGGGTGGACCTGCCCGATCGCTGGGCGCACGTGCGGGCGTCCAACACCGAGCCGATTATGCGGATCATCGCCGAAGCCGCCGAGGAAGAGGACGCCCGAAAAATCGCCGACGAGGTCCGAAAAATCGCCGACGGAGTCCTGCGGTAGTTAAAGGTGGGCCTCCGTTTCACTCCGGCCCATCCTACAACTGACAGAATGTTTGCGGGTGCCGTGGCAGGCGTGTCCAATCGGAAATCGGAAATCGGAAATCGGAAATTGTCAATTGGATACCTTGTTCCGGCGCGATATATTAACGGATGACTTTTACAAGGCCTGAACCGGAGATTTGTCCTGGACTTACTGACTGACCTTAACGAACCCCAGCGCCGGGCCGTTACGCACGTGGACGGGCCGATGCTCGTCCTTGCCGGCGCCGGCAGCGGCAAGACTCGCGTCATTACCCGCCGCGTCGCCCACCTCGTCAGTCGGGGCGTCTCGCCGTGGTCTATCCTCGCTATCACCTTTACCAACAAGGCCGCCGGTGAAATGTCGCGCCGCGTCGAAGAACTCGGCGTCCCGCGCGGGTCGGTTATCGGAACTTTCCACGCCTTCTGCGTGCGCCTGCTGCGCGAATTCGCGGACCAAACGCAAACGACTCCGGGCAGAAACTTCACTATCTACGACAGAGACGACCAGACCCGCTGTATCAAAGAGGCGATGAAGCATCTCGAAATTTCGGACGGCAAATTCGCGCCCGGCGCTGTTCTATCGACCATTTCACGCGCTAAAAACGGGCTTGTCGATGCAGGCAGTTACGCCGAGAAGGCGAGCGGCATCTTCGAAAAAACCGCCGCCAAAGTTTATAAAGTCTATCAGCGAATCCTCGCCGGCAACGGCGCGATGGACTTCGACGACCTGCTCTTCCGGACGGCCTGCCTGATGCGCGACCGCACGGACATCCGCGAACTGCTGGGACGCAGATACCGCTACGTCCTCATCGACGAATACCAGGACACCAACAAGGCCCAGTATCTAATCGCACACTCAATAGCGTTCGACCATCATAATATCTGTGTTACGGGCGATCCCGACCAGAGCATCTACGCCTGGCGCGGCGCCGACGTGGGCAATATCCTGCGGTTTGAATCCGATTATCCCGACGCCCTGGTAGTCTATCTCGAGCAGAATTACCGCTCAACCCAGCCGATCCTCACCGCCGCCGACAGTCTCATCGCCCGCAACTTTCGCCGCAAGCACAAGCGGCTCATCGCCACCCGTCCCGGCGGCGAGAACGTCGGCGTCATCCGCCTTGACAACGAACACATCGAGGCCTTCGAGGTCGCCGACATCGTCACCCGTCTGCACCGCCGGGGCACGCCCTACCGCGATGTGGCCGTTTTCTATCGCGTCAATTCGCTCAGCCGTGTGCTGGAGGAAGCGTTCGTCAGATTCGGCATCGCATACCAGATAGCACGGGGCGTCGAGTTCTACAATCGCAGGGAAATCAAGGACGTTCTTGCGTACCTGCGCCTGCTGGTCAACCACGACGACGACGTTTCCTGCCGGCGGATAATCAACGTCCCGGCCCGCGGCATCGGCCAGGTGACGGTCAAACGCCTCTCCGCCGCCGCCGAGGCAAGGGGCGTTTCGCTCCTGGCTGCATGCGCCGAGCCGGAGAAAACGTCTCTGGGCAAGGCCGCTGCCGCTAAGGTCGCCGCATTCGCACGCCTGATCGACGAACTGTCCGAAAAACCGGACCGACCCGTTAGAAAAATCGTCGAAATGACCGTGGTTCGCACAGGTATCGAGGACGCACTTCGCCGGAAGGAGTCCAAACCGGCCGGCGACGAACCCGGCCAGGCGCTGCGAAACATCGGCGAACTCATCTCCGCAACAGCCGAATTCGACCAGGGCAACCCCGACGGGACACTGGCGGACTACCTCTACCAGGTAAGCCTCGTCAGCGACATCGACTCGATCAGGCCGGAATCCGGCGCCGTTACATTCATGACGCTTCACGCCGCCAAGGGGCTTGAGTTCCCGGTGGTTATCATGGTCGGCTGCGAAGAAAACCTGCTGCCGTTCAGGCGGGAAAAGCCATCCGGGGAAAATTCTTCCGAAGTCAGGGACCTTGCACAGGCAGACATCGAGGAGGAGCGCCGTCTCGCCTTCGTCGGCATAACCCGCGCGAAGGACCGGCTGTATATGACCTCGGCCAGGTATCGCCTGTTGAGAGGCAGGAAGAGCCGGCAGGTCGAGTCGCCCTTCCTGCTCGAGATCGGCAACGAATCGGTCAGCCGGATCGACAAGACCACCCCGGACCCGCCGCCGCAATCGACCGGCGCAAACCGTTACGACAGACGCTCCGGATCGACCGGCGATGGTTTTTACGAAAATGTGGACCAGCGTGCGATAATCGAAGCGATGGAGAACGCCGACTCAATCCCAGCCGAGTTCTCTCGAATCCACCGTGGTCGATTGGTCCGACACAATATATACGGCAGCGGAAAGGTATTGCAAATCTCCTACGACGGTGCACGCACACGGGCCGTCGTGGAATTCCAAACCGCCGGAAAAAAGACACTCATCCTCGAACACGCCAATCTCGATCCGATGTAAGCGCAGGCGCTGGGTGCGTCAGGCCTGCACACCTTACAACTTACAACGTTATCAGCATTTTCGTTTTCTCTTTCCGGATTCGACGGGTTTTTCAAACCGGAATATCCGACCTTCGACGAGTTTTTTCGCGTGAACCAGCCTTGTCCGGGTCCGGCGCAGAAGCCGAAAACCGGCATACTCTATCTCGGTC
>DAOVFI010000264.1 GCA_030673005.1 Planctomycetales bacterium | reverse complement strand
CAACACCCACCCCCAACCCCCAATCGTTCCCGTTTTTTTTTATTTGTCTTTTTTTTATTTTGTGGTGCCAAGTGTTTTTAACCTTTTTAACCACACAATTTTAAAAACCGTGGCCCACCACGAAACAGGAGAGGCGTTATGAATGAAATTCGCGTCGGTCTGGTCGGCCTGGGTCCTCGGGGGCGGGGATGCTGGGCCAGGCACTTTCGTCAAATGCCCGGTTACAGACTCGCAGCCGTCTGCGACCGGTTCACCGAGCAGGTCGAAAAGACCATGCGGGAAATCGACGATCCGGACGTAGCCGCCTACCGGGATTTTTCGTCAATGCTCAAGGAAGCGTCGCCGGATGCGGTCGGCATTTGCAGCGATCCGGACAGGCAGGTCGATCTGGCCGTCGAGGCGCTCGAAGCCGGCGTCCACGTCATGACGGAGGTCCCCACCGCCTTTACGATGGATGACCTGTGGTGGCTGGTTACAACCGTTGAAAAGACGGGCCTGGTCTATCAACTCGGCGAGCAAACCCGCCACTGGGGTTTCGTGGACGCATGGCGCGGCATCGTCCAGTCCGGTGCGATGGGCAGGATCGTCTGCGCCGAGGGCCAGTACATCGGCTACTACGGCACGCACTGGTTCTTTTACGATATCGAAACCGGCCGATACCTGCCGCTGGACGAGGCCCGCTCCAATCCCCGCGCCCGCCCCACGTGGCGCAGGGGGATGCATCCCATCTGGTATCTGCCTCACGAACTCAGCCCGCTGCTGAAGATCCTCGATGACCGGGTAGTCGAGGTTGTAGCGATGGGCACGCCGCTGGAAGTGGCAAGGGTCCCTGAGGCTAACAAGAGAGACATGGAAATCGCCCTGATGCTCACGGCCAAGGGTACGCTGATGAGGCTGTCGTGCGGGTTCACCTGCCCGGTGCCGCATCGTGGCGAGACCGGCCATCACTGGTACGCACTGATGGGCACGGAAGGTTCGGTCGAATGGAAGCGGGCAGGGTGGGACAAGTGCAAAATGTGGACAACCGCGATGGGAACGCGCGACAATGAACCGACGGCAGTGGAATGGAGCACGTATCCGCTGAAGTCTGGTGAGTATGGGCTGGAGTCCGACGACAACATCAGCGCCAGCGGACACGGCGGCGCTGACGCAAGCGTCTTCGCCACGTTCCGCGACGCGATCCTCAACGGCGCGCCCGTCGATATGGACGTCTATAAGGCCTGCGAGACGGCGGCGCCGGCAATCCTGGCGGGCGAGTCAATCGACAAGGACTCGGCCAGGTTTATCGTCCCGGACTTCCGCCCCGGTCCAGACCGCCCGGTCGGGCAACTGCCGAAGAAAACCTAATATTCCACAACACCTGATTTGATGGGTGGGTGGCACGGTCAAGCGTAACGAAGTGAAGCTTGGCCGTGATGTCGCCTGGAGGCTTCGCCACGGCCAAGCAATTCAAGGTTACATGACCTCGAATTGCTTGACCGTGCCACCTTTTTAATTGAGCGCCGAATAAGGATCATACTCTTATGCGTATCTGGATTATTCGCGGCGGTGGAACCGACCTCTCGGCCTATTTGGACGAACTGCTCCGGATGTGGGGCCTGGCGCTGTCCGAGATCGTCGGCGAAGAGGCGCTGGACCGACCTGTACCGGACGACGTAGCCGCAGTGATCGCCGACGGGGAGACAGCCGACGCTCACGCAACGGCGCTGGTCGATTACGCCCGCAAGGGTGGGTGTGTTGTCGCATTTGCGCCTGAAGGCGAATTCGCCCGGCAGGCGGGTCTGGAACCGCAAGGCCGAAAGGAAAGCCACTGCCGGTTAAGGATGACTCGCCCGGCAGCGGGACTGCGCGGGCAGCAACTGCCCATCCCAGGAAAAGTGCTGACATACATCTGCGAGACTGACCCGCCGGTATGGGGATATGTATATGAATTGGGCCGATGCGATTCGGAAAGTCCGGGTATTATTGCGCGATCCGTCGGGAAGGGTAACCTGGTGGTTTTTTCCTTCGATTTACCGGCCGGCGTGATGCTGCTTCGCCAGGGCAACCCGGACCTTTCCGACAGGCCTACCGAAGGGGTTTCATATCCCCGCCCGGAACGATTCGCTGTTGACACTGGCGGTAATGAATGGGGCTGGACGCCATGCTCAGACATGCTGGCGCGGCTGCTGGTGGATGTTGTGCTGCACTACGCCGGACATCACGGGCCGGTACCGCTGTTGTGGCAACTGCCCGACATGGCGCCGGCTATCCTGCTGTTTTCCGGCGATGAGGACCATAGGCCGGTCGAACTGGACTGGCGCGAGATGAAAGACCTTGAGGCGATGGGCGGAACGATGACGCTTTACATCGTCCCGCACCATACGGAGATGACCCCGGAAATCCGCCGCGAGATAGAAGCACGCGGGCACACCATAAGCGTCCATCCCGACATTATCAGGGACTACGGCGACCAGCCGGTTCAACAGCAACTCCAGGCCTTGCGAGACGAGGTGGAACTGTTCATCCGCACGCAGGGCGGGCCGGTCCGGACCATCCGCAACCACGCACTCTGCTGGCCCGGACACCTGGAGATGATCCGGATGTGGGAAGAAATGGGCATCCGCATGTCCAGCAACCTTGCTTCGGCGTCCCTTGAACCGACGGCGTCGCGGGCCTGGCTGCCTTACGGTCAATGGGGGGCAGCCTTACCGAGTCGCTTCGTCGGACCCAACGGCGGCCTGATTAATGTCTGGGAACAGTACGTCCACATGAGCGACGACGGAGGCTTCCACCCCACGAGTTACTATTCGGCCAAACTCTCGCCCAAGCAGTGGGAAGTGCTCGTTGAGCGTATCTTCGAGGAGTCAGGACGGTTCTTCCACGTTCCTTTCTGCGTGGTGATCCATCCGTGCAATTACGCGGAATTCTCAGGCCCGCAGGCCCGGGCGCTGATGAAGGCCGCCCGGCGGCACAACATGCCAATCCGGTCTATCGACCGCTGGTGCGACTTCTGGGAGGCGCGCGATACGTATCGACTGGAGGAGGTGCAGTGGGACGGGCAGGCTCTGACCTTCACCGCCGCCGGGGAAATGCCCTGTGCGGGCCTGTCGATTGTCCTTCCGTCTATACACGAAGGTCTGGCGCTGAAGAAGGTTCAGATCGACGGCCGACCCGCCCCGATTTTCCCCGCCCGGCGGTTTGGAAAAGAAGCGATACACATACCGCTGGGGCGCGAAGAAACGAGCCACAATGTCGTCGCCCGGTACGGTAAATGAAAGAAAATGACTCGCGGGCGCCCAACTTTTATCGACGACTGCTGAATATCTGAAGGAGGGTCTG
Organism: Planctomycetales bacterium; assembly: GCA_030673005.1. GTDB lineage: Bacteria > Planctomycetota > Phycisphaerae > SM23-33 > SM23-33 > DAOVFI01. The sequence continues at coordinate 816 of DAOVFI010000264.1, read as the reverse complement.
TTCGTCCTGTGTGGGTTTAATCCAGCCGGTAAGGGCGCAAATCATCGCAATGGAAAATCCGACCAGGAATCCACCAACGTGGGCCCACAAGGCCGTATCTGTCTCGGCGCCCAGTCCCAGAAATAAGACATCCCACGCAACCCAGAACAGGATAATCCACCCGCTGGATATCCGACTGACGTTTCCAAAACGCCAGACAATCCATAAGATAGTTACGTCGTTGCGAGGGAAGAAAATAAGGAACGCTCCCATAACGCCGTTGATTGCCCCGGATGCGCCCACCACCGGGCCGCCTTGAAACATGTAATGCGCCATACCCCCAGCCAGGGCAGCAGCGGCATAAAGTCCCAGATAACCCAAATGCCCGAACTTGTAGTTCAAGGCGTTTCCGAATATCCACAGGAACAGCATGTTACCAATAAGGTGCAGCCAACCCGCGTGTAGTAATGAAGAAGTTACCGCCAGGACGGGCAGGGGAAAATCCTTTGTGGTGAGATTTATCTCAATATCACCAAATAGAAGCGATTCTTCATCAACGTTTCCTATTTCGATTCCGGCTAGTTCGCAGAATAAGTCATCGTCACTAAAACCCGCGATACTGACGCAGACAATCAGCGCAATTAATGCGTAATTAACCCAGGGCCGGCGGTCCGTTGGTACATCCACTTTCAATGGTATCAGCATTTTCGTTTTCTCTTTCCGGATTCGACGGGTTTTTCAAACCGGAATATCCGACCTTCGACGAGTTTTTTCGCGTGAACCAGCCTTGTCCGGGTCCGGCGCAGAAGCCGAAAACCGGCATACTCTATCTCGGTC
>DAOVFI010000699.1 GCA_030673005.1 Planctomycetales bacterium | reverse complement strand
GGCCAGTTCGCCCAGACGTTCCCTGCCGGCGGCGGTCAGTTCGACCTCGCGATAACGCTGATTCACGCGGAAGTGCTCCTGAATTTTCAATTGACCGGCCAGTTCCGCGGCGTGGCTGAAGGCCTCGACCTGTTCGGGATTCGGGGCGTTTCCGGAGATGATAAGCGGGGTAACGGCCTCGTCTATCAGGACCGAGTCGGCCTCATCGACAATGGCGTAATTCAGCCCGCGCTGGACAAGCCGGTCCGTTCCGCTGCCGGCGCCGTCGGCGATTTTCGCCAGCAGCGCCTCGGGCAGGCCTCGCAATCGCCCCAAAGCCAGGCGGTCCCGAAGGAAGTCGGCGGTTACTTCCTTATTGGTGCAATAGGTGATGTCGGCCCGGTAGGCGGAACGACGATTGGCCGGGTCCATTCCCTGTTCGATGTGCGCTGCGCTCAGGCCGCAGAAGCGGTATATGTTGCCCATCCACTCGGCGTCGCGGGCGGCGAGGTAGTCGTTGACCGTGATGATATGGCAGCCCCTGCCCCGCCAGCCCGCTATCGTCGCGGGCATTGTGGCTGCGAGCGTCTTTCCCTCGCCCGTAGCCAGTTCTGCGACGCAACCGGCCTCAAGCGCAAGTGCGCCGGCGACCTGCACCGGAAACGGCCTCTCGCCCAACTGCCGATGGGCGACCTCGCGGACAAAGGCGAAGGCCCGTTCCAGATCGCCCGGATTATCGCGACCGCAGCGGAACAGTTCACGAAACTCCAAGGCTTTTTCGCGTAGCCCGGCGTCGGACAATTCGACGAATTGCCTTTCAAGCGCGCAGATTCTTTCCGCCCGCCGGAGAAACAGTTTTCGGCGCGGAATAAATCGGTCCGCCAGACCGACTGTAACGTCCCAGGCGGCGTCCAGGCCCTTGGGCAGTTCCTGACCGCCCGTCCGCTGGGCAAGCATCCGCCAGGTTGTGGAGGGTATTACGCTCATACAATTTCCGATTTCCAATTTCCAATTGGACCTGCGGCGTCGGCGTGTAATCCGTGGACTATATACTGAATCTCCGCTGAACCAGTTGCAGCAGCGACTGCCACCACTGCGCCAGCAGCGGCTTGGCCGGCATCTCGCAGCGAATCACCACGAGCTGACCGCTCATCAGTTTGACATCGTCCGTATTGTCGGGAATGACGTGCATTTCAAATAATCGTTCCGACGACTTCATTCCATGCG
>DAOVFI010000346.1 GCA_030673005.1 Planctomycetales bacterium | reverse complement strand
ACCTGTGCGGGGATGCCGACGGCCCGGCACATTGCGGCGGCGAGGACGGCGTGCTCGGTGCAGTCGCCCTGGCGGCTCCGGGCGACTTCGGAGGCTGATGCGTACCCGACCGAGAGTGTCTTTTTCTCGATGTGCCGCCGGACGAACGCCTCAATTCGCCGCACTGCCTCGGCGGCGTCCTTGCTGTCGCCGACGGCCTTACGGGCAAGGACCTTGATGTGCTTGTCGTCGCACTGGAGAAACGGCGTGGATTTCAGGGCCGCCAGGGCGGTTTTGTCGGAACCTTTATACGGGAAGGCCGCACCGGCGCCGGGGCGGAGGGGACGGACAGTTACAATGACAGCGCCATCGGCGCCGGGTCGGACTGACTGATTGTCCGTGGCGGGGATGCGCAATTTCGTCTTGCCGGTCGGAGCGAGTGTGTAAGTCGCCGACTTGGCAGAGGCTATGCCGCCCAGCGGTTTGGGGGACGGGAGTATAAACTTGCCGAGAAAGTCGGCCACGTCGTTCTTGCTCAGCGCGAAACGCCGATTGCAGATCACCAGCTCGATGTTCATCCCGAGGGCGGGCATGACGGACTTTTGCAGGCCGGAGTTCCTGTCAACGTAACCGGTGATGGTCATCGCGCCGGTAACGGCCTTTACGACGGTCGTTACCTCCGTCAGCGGCACGACGCGCCCGAGCAGGTCAACGTTCTTTGTTGCGCCGACGCGGATATCCGCCGACATTGCCGCAAGGCTCGAAGCGGAAAACGCCTTGACGCTGTAAGTTGTACCTTCTTTGAAGCCTTTTTTCTTTTCCAGCTGGCGCATTGCCTCGCTCATCATCGCCCCTTCGGGCCAGTCCAGCGTCCGCTTTTGAATGTTCCCCATGCTGGTAACGGTCGCGGTGACCTTACCGTCCTTATCGACTGCCCCTTCGGTCGTCATGGCCATAATGCCGAGGTCCTGGACGCTCTTGAAGCCCAGCGGCTCACCGGCGGTTGTCTCGATATGGGTCTCGCTCTGGCGGACGGTAATGGCCGTATTGAGCCGGCGTATCGTTATCACCATCTCTTCGGTAGTGGTTACCTTCCCATCGGCGAGACGGCGGGTGTGCTTGCTGTAACCGACCTTCCTGCCGTCCATAAAGACGGCGAAGTATTTAGTTTCGGTCTTTGCCGCTTTCGCCGCCGCCCCGCCGGTTGCCTTCGCCGCCGATGCCGCACCGGACCACATGACAATCCCCGCCAGGCAGAAGAGTAAATATCGTCTTCGCATCTTTGTCGCTCCTTATATAGTGTATTCGTCAGGCGATAATTATATCATTGACGGGTAGTTGGAGTTTGGTTTTTTTATTGTTATTCCGAGTGCGCGTACACCGTTTTGGGCGGAGGCCTGTGCAATGCCGTTTATTATCGCTGCATTTTTTATCCTGGTGGTGGTGTTAATCATTTTCGGCGCTCGTGCGGCCGCTCAACGACGCAAGGATTTGGCGGCGTGGGCGCACGGCCACGGGTTGAGCTTCGATCCGTCAAAGGACTACGGTTTCGAAGACCGCTTCAGCCAATTCGACTGCCTCAGCCAGGGAGACTCCGACCGCTACGCATACAACATCATGAGCGGGCAATGGTCCGGCCGGCCTACCCTCGCCTTCGATTATCATTACGAAACACATTCGACCGACTCCAAGGGCAAAAGGACCAGTCACAGCAACTACTTTTCGGCTGTTATCATCGCCAGCGACATCCCGCTCAAGCCCCTGTACATCCGGCGCGAGGGTTTTTTCGACAAGGTAACGCAGTTTTTCGGGTTCGACGACATCGACTTTGAATCGGCCGAGTTCAGCCGGAAGTTCTTCGTCAAAAGCCCCGACAAGCGCTGGGCCTACGACGTGATCCACCAGCGGACGATGGAATTTCTATTGAGCGCCCCTGAGTTCAGCATCCGGTTCGCCCGCGGGCATGTTATCGCCTGGCGTTCGAGGACGAACAAACCTGCGGATTTTGAGGCCGCCGCCGGGTTGATTTGTGGTATCCTCGACCGCTTGCCGGAATACGTCGTCCGGCAGCAAAAAGGAGAATCACTATCGTGATGATTTTTGCTCAAACCGGCCTGCTTCCGCTTTATGTAATTATCGGGATAATTCTGTTTATCTTGATATGGGCGGTGGCTACATACAACGTGCTGGTGCGTCTTCGTCAGCACTGCCGGGAGTCGTGGTCGGGGATTGACACGGAACTTCGGCGTCGGTACGACCTGATCCCGAATCTTGTCGAGACGGTCAAAGGCTACGCCGCCCACGAGCGGGAGGTGCTGACTGCCGTTACCGAGGCCCGCAACCGGGCGGCCGCTTCGACCGGTTCGCCGGCCTCGCAGGCAAAGGACGAAAACGCCTTCGTCGGCTCGCTTCGACAGCTGTTCGCTGTCTCGGAAGGATACCCCAACCTCAAGGCCAGCGAGAATTTCCTGCAACTCCAGAAGGAACTGGCCAACACCGAAGACCGCATCCAAGCCGCCCGACGGTTCTACAACGCCAACGTCCGCGACATCAACACCCGCGTCGAGGTTTTCCCCTCCAACCTTATCGCCGGAATGTTCAAGTTCACAAAGGAAGAATTCTTCGAGATCCAGGACGCCGGCGTTCGTCTCCTGCCACAGGTGAAGATGTAGAAATCAGGCCGGACGTTTGAGGGAATAACATTGACCTCTTCCGATCTGCTGGTATCCTTTACACTTGGTTGTCGGCAATAAGAAAGTCGGACTGAGCGCCGATCGGATTCTATGCTATTAACCTTTCAACATGTCAGGGGCATGATATGAAGACGAAACTTTTGCTTCGCGTTGTGGGAACGGTTTCCGTGCTGCTTGGAGTGGTTTTCCTGGTTCTGGCCCTGCGCGGGCCTGGCAATCAGGGGGGCGCCTCGGGCAAAGACGGCGAACTGACCTGCCGGCTGCACGTCAGGGAAAAACTTATCAGCGGCGCCTATAAGGTCTATGGCCTGAAGGACCAGCCGGTTTCGCTGTGGCTGGCCAAGACGGTCTTCAGGAACGATACCGCCGGTACGATTAAGGACCTCAAGGTCCGCTACAAACTGGGCGAATACGCCGACTGGTGCTCCTGGCAGGTCTATCCCGCCCTGGTTCCCACGCAGACGGTGGTCGATCTGTATTATCCGATCCTCTCGAGCAAGTGCGCCGCATTAACCGGTCGTGCTCCGGCCGAATTGCAGATGGAGTGCCGCTACACC
>DAOVFI010000162.1 GCA_030673005.1 Planctomycetales bacterium | reverse complement strand
CGTCCCGGCCTACGGATTCACCATGAATGACAATAAGACCAAACCGCTTCGTCTGGGTGCTCTTCTGTCCGGCGGGGGTCGGACTTTGCTGAACATCCTGGAATACATCAAGGCGGGCAAATTGTCGGCGGAGGTTGCCGTCGTTATCGCCAGCCGGGACTGCAAGGGCGTCGAGCGCTCGCGCGAGGCCGGGCTGGACGTGCATATCGTCCCGTACAAGCAAATGCCCGATACGCAGACGTACTCGGCGGCGATCGTCGAGCGGCTGGACGCCGCCGCCGTGGATTTGGTCATCCAGGCGGGGTTTCTGTCATTCTGGGAAATTCCGCCGAAATATGAGGGCAGGGTTATGAACATCCACCCGGCCCTGCTGCCGAGTTTCGGCGGACAGGGAATGTATGGCCACCACGTACACGAGGCCGTCCTTGCCGCCGGATGCAAGGTCTCCGGCTGCACCGTCCATTTCGTAACAAACGAATACGACCGCGGGTTGATAATCGTCCAGAAGTGCGTTCCTGTCCTCGACGGCGACACGCCCGACACGCTGGCGGCCCGCGTCTTCGAGCAGGAGTGCATCGCTTATCCCGAAGCGATTGACATTTTCGCCGCAGCACGGGCGTCTCACCTGCCGGTAGGTAGGTCTCGGACGTAAAATTATGGTCGAGACCAAAACAGGTCAGACGATCATGCCGTTATGCAGTCAGGCGCGATGTTTGTCGAAATTGGCAATTGACAAAGGTCGATTAACAATTTAGTTTGTTCCTGTGGCGTATCAGTCCGCTTTGCGTGTTTAATAAAAGGAGTCCGGCTGTGAAATATAACATTGCGATTCCGGCTTTATGTCTGACAGCCGTATTGATGACGGTTGTGCTGGCCGATCCTGCGCCTAAACCCAGTATCGTACCGACCAGCTGGGAACTGGATTTCGACTACGAAGTGCCCCGGCCGATTACAATGATACTTACAGGCGAGAAGAAAAGCAGGACCTTCTGGTATATGATCTACACGATAACCAACCGCAGCGGCGCAGATCGTATCTTCGTACCGGAGTTCGTGCTGTACACCGACACCGGCATGGTTTATCGCGCCGGCGAGCGGATTCCGGCGGAGGTCTTCCTGAAAATCCAGAAACGGCACAGCAACCCACTGCTGAAAAGCCTGGCCGAGATTACAGGAACGGTACTACAGGGCGAAGACAACGCCAGGCACAGCGTGGCGATCTGGCAGGACTTCGATCACAAGGCCCGCGGCTTCGACATCTTCGCTGCCGGACTAAGCGGCGAGGTGGTAAAGATTAAACTGCCCAAACCCGTTGTCGTAACAATTAAAGACAGGACGGGAAAAATCAGGAAGGTTACCAAAACCGAAACTATCCTTTCAAAGACGCTGCACCTGAACTATTCGCTGCCCGGCATATCGGCGGCAAGAAAGAATACGCCACCCGGATTTCGCGGGAAGCGGTGGGTGATGCGCTGATAAAAAAAGGGACGGGAGTCTTTTTTCTCCCGGCAATTTGAGTATTGACAACTACCGGGCAGGGATTGTACAATCAATGCTTTGCCTGGTAAAATCCGGTTCAGGAAACTGTCCGCATCGGCGGGCAGGTTAGGATTCGATATTAATGGCACACAAAAAGGGACAAGGTTCTTCACGTAACGGTCGCGACTCGAACGCCCAGCATCGCGGCGTCAAGCGCTTCGGCGGGCAGGCGGTCTCGGCCGGTACGATCATCGTTCGTCAGTGCGGCACGCCGTGGAAACCCGGAATCAACGTCGGTATCGGACGCGATAATACGCTGTTCGCCAAGAGCGACGGGTGCGTCCGCTTCCGCGGACGATTCGTGGACATCGTTTGACAATTGCCGATTTCCGATTTCCAATCGCCAATTGAACTCCGCGCCGTATTATCTCCCATCTGTCTGTCTGCGCAGGGTCAACCCCGTATTGACAATCGGCAATCGGCAATTGACAATTGGAAATTGTAAATGTTTCTGGACGAGGTTGACATTACGGTAATGGCCGGCAACGGTGGCAACGGGTGCGTGAGTTTCCGGCGCGAGAAGTACATTCCACACGGCGGACCCAACGGCGGCGACGGCGGAAACGGCGGGAGCGTCTATTGCCTGGCCGACATTTCGGTCAACACACTCTACCACCTCGCCGGAAAGCACCACTGGAAGGCCACCGGCGGCGCCGGCGGTATGGGCGGGAAACGCCATGGCCGAAACGGCGTGGACATCGTCGTCCGCGTACCACCCGGAACCATTATCCACGACGCCGAAAACGATATTGTGCTCAAAGACCTCGACGAGGCGAATCAGAAGGTGTGCGTCGCACGAGGCGGAAGAGGAGGCCTGGGCAACACCCGCTTCGCAACCTCGACCAACCAGGCCCCCCGCCAGGCGACTCCGGGCGAGACGGGCCAGCGCCGCCGACTGCACATGGAACTCAAACTCGTCGCCGACGTCGGGCTTATCGGCCGACCCAACGCCGGAAAGAGCACGCTGCTGAGCCGGGTCTCCGCCGCCAGGCCTAAAGTAGCGGACTATCCATTCACCACGCTCGAACCGGTCCTGGGCATTGTCGAACTGTCCGGTGAGCGGCGATTCGTCATGGCCGACATCCCAGGCCTGATCGAAGGCGCACATCGCGGCGCCGGACTCGGCGAGGCTTTCCTCCGGCACGTCGAACGGGCCGGGATTCTGGTACACATCGTGGATATTTGCCCTCAGACCGGCGAGCCGATTGAGCATTACCGAACCATCAATGAAGAACTGCGGAAATATTCAGACGTCCTGGCCAAGAAACCGCAGATCATCGCCGTCAACAAGATGGACCTGACCGGAAGTGACGAAAACCTCAACCGCTTCACCGAAAGTGTTGACTGCGATGTCGTCGCAATCTCAGCCGTTACCGGAAAAGGACTGAACGAATTAAACGAAAAAATCTGGAAAGTGCTTAAAGGAGTAGGCCGGGACGAAGAGAAACGGAGTCCCGGCAATTCGGACGAACAGGAGTAGGTCGGGACGAAGAGAAACGGAGTCCCGGCAACACGGACGAACAATATATTGTTGAAAACCAATCGCCATGCTATGTGACATGGGCGTCCCCAAGGGGATTTGCCGGGACTGCGCTCTTTGCTCTGCGAAGCGCTACGCAAAGCAGAGTCGCTCCGTCCCGGCCTACGTGAACTTATGGACAATATTGCGTCAATTCTCGCCTGCGACGTGGGTAATTCGCGGATTGCGCTGGGGTGCGTTGCCGATGAGAAGGTCTCGCACGTCCGGCGCGTTTCCGGCGGGGATTTGTCTTCGCTGGGCGACGTGCTGGAGGAGTTGTGGCGGTCCTGCCCCGCCCCGGCGAGAATCGCCGCCAGTTCGGTCCGGCCCGAGCACCTGGCGGCGATGGAATCGGTCGCAGGGAAACGGCTCGGACAGAAAATTCTCGTTGTCGGGCGCGACCTGCCGCTGCCGATAGAAACGAACCTGCCCGTTCCCGATCGGATCGGGACCGACCGGCTTTGCGCGGCGGCGATAGCGTATCACCGTCTCGGCGGCGCGTGCGTCGTGGCCGACTTCGGTACGGCAATAACCATCGACTGCGTAAATGACGAGGGCGTCTTTCTCGGCGGGGCGATCCTGCCGGGCCTGGCCCTGTCGGCCGAAGCGCTCGCCGGCGGCGCGTCGGCCTTGCCGTCAGTGGAACTGGTCAATCCCGACTGGGTCTTCGGCGCCGACACACGGCAGGCAATCGTCGGCGGGATCGTCTTCGGCGCGCGCGGGGCCTTGCGAGAACTCATCGAGTCTTACGCCACAGAACTGGGCCGGTGGCCTGAAGTAATCCTCACCGGCGGCGACGCCGAACTGGTCGCCGATAACTGCGACCTGTCCGCCACCGTCGTGCCCGACCTGACCTTGCTCGGAGTGGGCCTGTCCGCTCAGGTTGAGCGGAAATGAACGCTCCGACCACAACTTCGGCGTCGCTGGTTACTTCACCCGCACGCGGCGGTATAGCAGTTATCGTCCTGACGGGACCGGATGCGGGACGTGTTATGCGCGAAATCTTCCGGCCCCGGTCGCCGGTTGCCGGAGAGGGGCATTTGTCGTTGGGCCGGATCGTCCGCGGCGACGAAGTGCTGGACGAAGCGATTGTCTCAGCGCCGGTCGATGACATTGTCGAGATAAATATCCACGGCGGTCCGCACGTCGCCCGAACGGTCCTTTCGCTGCTGGCCGAGAGAGGCGCGCAGATAGTGGCCGATTGCCGGATCGATCCGGCGCTTGCGGCGGTGCGAAAGCGGGAAATGCACAATCCCGCCGTCGCCGGTGAAGTGCTGTCGGCGCTGCGGCTCGTCAGTACACCGCTGGCGGCATCGGCGGTGAGCGCTCAGTGGTCGGGCGGTTTGTCGGCGCTGGCGAATTCGCCGCAGGTCGAAGCCGCTTCTCTTCGAGCAGCCGCCGATTCGCTGGGCTTGATGAAGCGCCTCCTGGCGCCCGCCGAGGTCGTCATCGCCGGCCCGCCCAACGTCGGCAAGAGCGCCCTTGCCAACGCCCTTCTCGGACGAAATGTCTCGATCGTTTCTGCCGGGCCGGGAACGACGCGGGACTGGGTCCGCACGCTCACCGACGCCGACGGCATGCCCTTCTGGCTGACGGATACAGCCGGGCTGTGGGAGGACGCTGAAGGCATCGACGCCGAGGCCGTCCGGCGCGCGTGGAAATGCGTCGAATCCGCCGACCTGCTCATCTGCGTTACCGCCAGAAACGACGCCGAATACGCCGACCTTATCGACCGCCTCAGGGCGACGCCCAACGTCCTCAATGTCGCCGGTAAATGCGACTTGATACCGCCGGAAGACCGGTCCGATTACATCGACGGGACCTTGCCCGTCTCGGCCAGGACGCTCGATGGAATTGAGGCGCTTCGCCTTGCAATTCGCCGGAAGTCAGGTTTCGACAAATTCGACCCGACGTCGGCGATGGCATTTACCGATCGACAGGCCGACCTGCTCGCCGCCGCCGCCGAATTGCTGGATCAGGGCGACACGAACGGCGCAAAATCGAAACTGAAAAACCTCCTGGGGTGCGGTTGTCCACAGTAGTCCCGCCACCGAGCGATTGGCGATTAGGAGACGATTAGGGGACAGAGCATCTATCTACCCTTTCTTATTCCCATCAAGCAGACAGATACCCATATTACCCGCCCTTGGCCAGTCTTGCGATGCAGAGGAATATATCCTATTAGACAACCATCTTCAAGATAGTTTAATGCTCCTTCCTCTTAACCCCTAATCACACTGAGCATATGAATTTATTACATGGCAACTTCTACAATAGTAATAAATAACCTGTACGTATGGGTTTTTCGTAAAGCCACGACCGTCACCACTATCATCACCAATCGAAGCAAATAAGGGCATTATCTTACCGCACAAAGGACAAATCATACGCCGCAACGGTTGAACTATATAGGGCTCCCCGCCTACCTGATGAACACACTGGGAAAGACTTGGATAATCATTCATGTGCTTCGCACAATATTTTATATCCCTCATCATTCGCCTGATTATCTCTTGTTCTTCAACTGATATCTCCACGAGGGTAACTAACATTTCAGGAAAGTAATCCGGATAGTTATCGTATGGGGTTCCAGGGAACTCAGTTGCTGCGCCACCTTCACCGTAGTCTAACAGGTACACTGAACCGTCTTCGAGTATCTTGTAACTGAACAGCTCAACTTGGGCAATATTGCATGTCCAGCAAAACAACAGTGGCAGGGTTTCAAATGTGCTATCTTGGATTTCCAATCTTGGATCTGTAACGTCTAATGAAATGAATTGCAGCAGTGGTTTGTCGCAGTTTGGACAGATGGCACCCCGCAAGTCATTCTGCCCACAGAATTCTTGACGATAAGGCGGGGAGATTTCCTCGCTTCTTTCAAAACGCAGAAAGTATCCTTTTGTTGGTATGGATTTAATAAACA
>DAOVFI010000448.1 GCA_030673005.1 Planctomycetales bacterium | reverse complement strand
AAAGCGCTGAGGCAGGAGTGCAAGCTCGCCAAAAGCCGACAGACAATTCAAGACGCGTTCGGCAAACTGCAGCAAGGCACAGATTACCCATATTGCTCTGGCGCGGAATGGTCGACGCACGATTTGATTATGTGGTGCCTGGAACAGATCGGGCCGGCTGACCTGACGGCCTGCACCTGGTCAATGGCCGAGCACGCGGTCGAACGTCTTGTCGTCCTGCTCACATCCGGCCAACTGACGAGCGTTTCGATGCTCGTGGATTGGCGCGTAAAGGTCCGCACTCCCGGCGCTTTGCCGTTCGCCCGACTCCATTTTGCCGATGTTCGAGTCACCACTTGCCATGCAAAAGTATTTGTGCTGCGCAACCAGCGCTGGGCCGTTTCGGTAGTCGGTTCCGCGAATTTCACGAACAACCCGCGGATTGAGGCGGGAAACCTGTCCACGTCGCTGCTCGTCGCGGATTTCCACGAAAAATGGATCAAGGCAGAGATCGCGAACGCCAAGCCCTTCGGCGAAGACATGAACCCCAAGCAAAAGGACGGCCGCCGTTGACCAAGATCATCTACATCATCCGCGGCTTGCCGGGCACCGGCAAAAGCACGCTCGCGCGCCTCCTCGCACCGCCAAAAAACCACTGCGAAACAGACGCCTATTTCGTCACGGACGGTCAATATAAATTTGACCCCACCGCCACCAAGCAGGCCCATGCGTGGTGCGAGGAACAGGCCCGGGCATTGCTACAGGCCGGGGAATCACCGGTCACCGTCTCAAACACGTTTACGGAGAAATGGGAATATCAGCCATATCTCGCGATGGCCCACAAGCACAAGTACGCTCCGTGTGTCCTCGAAATCTTCGGCCCATGGAAAAACCAGCACGATGTCCCTGCCGCAACGATACGCGAAATGCAGGCCCGCTGGCAGTGCCATAATCATTTTGAAGAGGATACCATGGCCCAAATAGAGGCAATGGCCGCGCTGCAATTCACGCCGGAACAAATCGCCGTCATCGTGGAAATTGAACGCCCGGACCTCGATGCGCCCGACGGCGAGCGGGCCTTCTATCGGGGCCGACTCAAAGCACAGGCAGAGGTACGCGCGCAGATCAAACAGCTTGCAATTCAAGGCAGCACCCCAGCCCAAAGGGAGTTCCTCGCGTTGGTGGAAAAAACAGCATATTTAGACCATACAGATGATACCGACTAGGCGCAAAACCAGACCGCGAACTGCGACGGAACGCTCCACAAAGCGACGGACCACCGGCCGCCGTATCGCTCGCCCCGTCTGCCCGGACATCCCGGCGCGTACTGCCCGCGAAAACTCCCCCCCAGAGTGGCTTCGCTACTACTTTCCCCGCGTCTATTCCCAGCCCTTCGGACCCGTTCATCTCCAGATCATAGACGGTTGCCGACTTGCGATCCAGACTAAGGGACGTTTCGGGGTTGCGGCTCCGCGCGGGACGGGTAAGAGTCACATCCTTGCCGGAATGACGCTTCTCGCGCTTCTGGTCCAGTGGCTGCGGTTCCCGGTCGTAATTCCGTGGGCAGACCGGGACGTCCGGCGGGCTCTGCGGTTTTGGATGCTCGCGCTGTCTGGAAACGAACGGCTACATGAGGACTACGGCGAGATTACCGCGCCGTTCCGCGCCAGCCAGGGCGGGGCGCAGAAAATCAAGACACTCGTCTGGTCCGATACCGGGGAACCGACGGGCGCGCGTCTGTCTCTCAGCCAGGGCATGATTGTATTGCCCGACAGCCGCGGGGTGATCGGCTCCGGCACGCTCAACGGAAACGTCAAGGGACTGGCGCACGCCACGGAAGATGGAACGGTACTCCGTCCGGATGGCGTCCTCATCGACGACCCGAGCGACAAGGGGACCGCGCGGTCGTCCACACTCATCGAGCGGAACGTGAGGTATATCAACGAGGACGTACTCGGCATGGCCGGGCCGGACGTAAAGCTGGCGGCCATGATGGCGGCAACAATCATCGCCTACGGCGACACGGCTTCGCATTTCTTCCTTGGCGAAGAACCCGACTGGCAGGCCACGGTGGTTCCACAGATTACGTCCTGGCCGGAGGCCGGAGAGGGCAAAACGCCTCTCTGGGACGAGTGGAACGCGGTCCGGATTGCCGTGCTCAGTGAAAAGGACAGGGGCAAGGCCGCCAAGGCATTTTACAAGAAAAACGGAGAGAAGCTCCGCGAGGGGTTCGAGGTCACCTGGAAGCACCGTTTTGATCCGACACTTGAGCCGGATGCCTACTATTCCGCAATGTCCGATTACTACAGCATGGGCCGTTCAGCCTTCCTCCAGGAGCGGCAGAATACCCCCGAGGAAGAGACGGAATC
>DAOVFI010000461.1 GCA_030673005.1 Planctomycetales bacterium | reverse complement strand
TTTACAGAATTTCGAGAAATCGAACGTTAGTGGTACGGATTGCACAGATTTATTCTTCGAATCCGCAATCCACAATCCGCGATTTTATTGGATTTCTTCCGGGGTTTCGAGATCGGTCTTTTTCACAACTCCCAGTTTCCGCAGCGCCGCCAGGGCGGCCTTCTGTTCGGCCTGTTTCTTGTTGGACCCCCATGCGCTGGGATACTGCCGGCCGTTGATCCGCACGGCCACCTCAAAGCACTTGGAGTGCTCGGGGCCCTTTTCGTCCACAAGGTTGTACTGGGGCGTGGTGTTCCAGTGCTGCTGGGCGTACTGCTGAAGCAGCGACTTGTAATTGCTCTGATGCTCCGAAGCAGTTGCCTCAGAGATAGCATCGCCCATCTGTTCGATAATAAATTTCCGCGCGACCTGCAGGCCTCCGTCCATGTAAATAGCCCCTATGATCGACTCGAAAACGGCGGCGGCTATACTGGTCGGGATATGATCGGCTGAACTGATCCCCTTGCCCAGAGACAGAAGATCGGTCAGTCCTAATTTATTGGCTGTTATTGCGCAGGTCTGGCGGGAAACAACCGACGATTTGATCTTCGTCATCTGCCCTTCGGCAAGGTCCGGATTGTTTATGAAAATCTCTTCGCAGATTACCATGCCCAGGATAGCGTCGCCGAGAAACTCCAGTCGCTCGTTGCTGGCCGACCGTTTTGACGCCGCCGAGGCGTGCGTCAGAGCCTTACGAAGAATCTCCGCGTCGTCGAAGCGATATGAAATTACCTCCTGGCACCTGAGCAAAACAGCTTCGTTCACTTCTCAACCTCGCTGATGCAAGGGGCTGATGGCGAAAACCGCTCTTTACAACCCAGCACTTTTCGCCAACGGCCCAACTCTTTCCAATATCAATATTATCGGTATTCTATCAGTAAGTCATTAATTCGTCAATATATTTCCGACCGGCTTGACCGGGCTGCGAAAAAGGCGTATTATTACTTATGGAGATAAATGACTAATACTACAACGAAACTTCGGTGGTCCAGGTCGGGCATGCGTAAAAGCCTTGCTTTTACGCTGGTCGAACTGCTTGTTGTCGTTGCTATTATTGCGCTGCTGATATCTATCATGCTGCCATCGCTGAGTCGCGCCAAGGCTATCGCCCGAATGGTGAAGTGCTCGACCAATCAGTACGCCATCGGCAGGGCAGCTCACATGTACGCCGCTGCGTATAACGATTTCGTCCCGCGCGACTCCGGCTGGAGCAATCCGCCCCATCCGGCCTGGCTTTTCTTCGGCGCAAGGTTCTCCGACTACGTAGGCGGACCGTTCATTCCGATCGAGCACGACACAGACGACGCTTACCTTTACGATATCTTCAAGGAGATCCCCGCTTATCAGTGCCCCAGTTTCGTCGCCGAGTATCCGCAGTACGTTCTGACTTACCTGTCCAACGGTTATAATTTCAAGGATCCGACGCAGTGGGGCAGTCCCATGACCAAACTGTCCAAGATGCCGTATCCTCCGGCCAGCGTCGGCTACATCTGCGAAATAAACCATGAATATCTGCCGTCGGGTCCTTCGGTGGGGTATCCGGACGGTACGGAGGTATTCGGATGCTATGATTTTCTCGGAAGGCGCAACAGTTCGGGGACACTCGTGGAAAACAGTGCGTCCTTTCACGAGAACGGCGAACCCAACATGTACAGCCGGATGATCCGCTTCGACGACCAGCGCCACTCCGGGAAGACAACGGTAGTCTATTTCGACGGGCACGCCGAGAGCCGGAACCTTACCAGTGATGAAATGTCAACCCGCCTGTTCTTCCCTAATTATTAATCCCGCATATCGGACGAGGATGTGTTTCCCGTGGGCGTTTTGTATCTTCCCGGAACTCCACAGCAAGTCCGACCATCCGGGCGCATCCCTACAGGACAGATTCGCTCAATTATTTTCCTTACTTTTGCCGATATGGATTACGGCAACACTGAAAGAAAAAAAACGCCTCTACCATGTTCGACCGGGAAGATAAATATTGAAAGAACCGACAACCCTGATCGGGGCGGTGCCGTCTCTGCCAGGCCACGTGTCTTTCGAGCGATCGCCCACCTTGGAATAAAGGGTTCTTTCTAATACCTTCTCATCGGCATTACGGTGGAGGCTTTTTTTTCGCCCTGGCGATCCTTCGGGTCTCTACGACCTGTGAAAAATGCTCGCCGGGAGCCTGGTAGCGAAAAGGTTTGACCTGCCTGA
>DAOVFI010000477.1 GCA_030673005.1 Planctomycetales bacterium | reverse complement strand
AAAAACGTACAGCCTTGTCCTGTTTTTAGTTCACGGCGTTGCGTGCCACCCTGCTATTTTTTCAGCATTTTCCGTCGGCCACGGCGGAGGGCTTCGTCGCGGATCGGGGCGGTCATCTCAAAAATCGTCTCCCACATGGCCAGCTCGGCCTCTGTCCATTCGCACTTGCGCCGACCCATGGCGATCTTTGCCGTCTCGTAGAGTTTCTTTCTTCCGAAGCCCTTGGTAACCGCTCCTTCGAGGAACCAGGCGAACGACGGGATGAATTTCGGCAGCGGTTTACCGGTGGGCATTATCAGCGCCATCGCGCCGACGTAAGAACCGGTATTCAGCAGCGTGCCGATGGCGGTCTTTGTATGGTCGCCGATAAGCGAGCCGACCTTGGTCGAGCCGGTGTTCACCGGCCTTTTGCCGTTCAGCAGGACCGAAACGTCGGAATAGTCGTTCTTCAGGTCGCTGTTGGTGGTCAACGCGCCGAGATTGACCCACTCGCCGACGTAGGCGTGGCCGAGGAAGCCGTCGTGGTACTTGTTGGAGTAGCCCTGGATGATGGACTCTTCAACTTCGCCGCCAATCCGGCAGACCGGCCCGATGGAGTTGCCCTCGCGGCACTTGGCGCCGAGGAGGATCGACTTTTTGCCGACGTAGCAAGGCCCCTCGATCCGCGTGAACGGATGAACCTCGACGTCTTCATCGAGATAGACCGGCCCGTTCTCGGCGTCGATTACGACCATCGGGTGAACGACGGCCCCGGCGCCGACGAAAACGTCCTTGTCGCTGCCTCGGATGGCGTTAGGCTGCTCGACCATTCCTTCTATACCGCTTCTGCCGGCCGATTTAAAATCTTCGGCCAACTGCTCCGGATTCGCCAACACCAGGTCCCACGTGTAGTTCCACGTCGGCAAATCAGGCGTAACGGTCGGCAGCGACTCCCTTGCCGAGGCCAGCAATTCGTCAATCCCGCCGGCGGTCAGTTTGCCCAGGTCGGTTGCGGCGATCCTCGCGTACAGCACGTGCCCGTCGGCGCCTGCCTGACCGGTAGGCAGGTCCAAACCAACCTCGCTCGGGCCGGTCGGGGAAACGTCGAAACCGGCCGCCTTTACGCGGGCATTGACGATAAGCAGGTCGTCACCGGCCAGTATAGCCGGATCGTTGACCTTCATGTCCGTCTTGGCGCGGTACGAATCGGCCATGTACTCCGGAACAAAACACGCTGTGTCGGTCGCGCCGACCTTGGCGATCAGTTTTTCCGCCAGCGTACTCATACCGCAGCGCAGTTCCCATACGGGTCTGCTCAGCGACAGCGGGTGAAAGTTCGCCCTCTTTTCCAGTGGACCATCATACAAAATCAATCGCATCAGAATTTCTCCATATCCTTAACAACAAAACGTGTTGTTTTATTTGAGTGAACTCGCCACTTTCTCAAATTCTTTTGTCTCTGCACGAACCTGCTTGATAAAACTATTGTCTTCGATATCGCCGACAACCGCTTTCATTTCTTCGGGGGCCTCAAATGTAATCTGCCGGAAAGGATTTTCGTAGTCTTTTTTTCTGCTGGCGAGGGTCTTCTCGCAGACGTACTGCTGGATTTCAACCGCCTCATCAAGCGCCTCTGCCCATAGTTCGCTCGTTAGTTTCTCGGCGCCCAGTAATTCCAACAGCGTCGCGAAGGCGTGCCGCTGTTTGTCGAGCGGATATTTCTCCCACAGTAGATCGTATCGCTCGTGAACGCCGTGCCAGTCGCTGATTTTGCCGGATTTTATGTCCGCCTGGAGTGCCTGGAAATCCTCATCCATCACGAGTTGCCCGCCGAGGTTAATCCATCGACGACAGCGCGGGCCGGCAAGTTCGGCGCACATCGATTCCAGCGTCGCACCGTCGCGGGCCTGCATATACGCCATCAGGTTTTTGACCGCGTAGTAATGGAGCATCTGCCGGTAAGCGCGACAGCCTTCCGCCGCTTTAAGTACAACGACCTTTCGGCGGGAATTTTCGACGTTCGGAGCGAGAATCTCAGGCTGGGTGGCACGGTCAAGCGGAACGCAGTGGAGCTTGGCCGTGTCGTCGCTCACCATATCGTCGCCCGCCATATCGTTATCCGCCACGGCCAAGTCTTCGACTTGACCGTGCCACCCCTCGTGCGCCCGGGCGGTCCACTGCTC
>DAOVFI010000377.1 GCA_030673005.1 Planctomycetales bacterium | reverse complement strand
AGTTTAATATAAGACTCGATCTGGTCGGCGTGACCGTCGAGGTAGCCTACCTGCGACATGCCGATGTGCCGTGGTTCCGTCCTGTCGGGACCGGCGAAATCCGGATCGTTCAGTATCTGATAGTCCTGCGAACTCCACGGTATCATTCCGGTGTTTTCTTCGGCCAGCAGGACCGTTTTGCGAGGATCGGGGAAAGTATCTATCCTGCGCATACTGTTTTCCAGCTCATAACTGAAGTCCGGGGCGAAAAAGGTCATTGCATTGTACGAAAAGTGGTAAGTATATGGATTTTCCCTGATTAACTCATCCGTCCAGCCTTCATGCCCCCACGGGTATCCGTGCTCTTCGTACCATATCCCCGGGCAGGACAACTTGGCCTTTGGGCACAACCACATCTCCGGCGAGGTCATCACACCGGTCGTAGCCAACAGACCCGTCGAGGTAGGCAGGCAGGCCAGCATTCCGTATGGATCGTTCGGCTGCGTCATGTCCACAATGCCATTTGACCCGGGCAGATATTGGTTGGACATGGATGCGTATGCGGCGTGGGCCTTCATAAGGTTCTGCAAGTGAACGAGGCACCGCACGCGGGCGGCCTGGTCCCTGGCGCGGGTCAGCGTGGGCATCATTATCGACACAAGAATCCCGATAATGGCGACAACCACCAATAATTCGACAAGCGTAAAAGCCCTACTACGTTTCGGACGACAAGGCATCTCGGGCCTCCTTCTTCCAATTAATCCGTAATCCCGGAATCTCCTCTTATTATACGCATCGGCCGTCCCTTTATAAAGGATAAAGGACAACGGGGAGGTTTCGTTGGGCCCTTACAGCTTCTATTCTGTAAAAGGTAAAGTGATGTGTAGCACGTGATTCAGCCGACCACAGGCTTCTATATCTGTGCCTTCATGCAGGCGACGGTGTTGGCAAGCAGCATAGCGACGGTAACGGGTCCGACGCCGCCGGGAACGGGCGTAATAGCGGCGGCGATCTCACTGGCGGCCTGGAAATCCACGTCGCCGACCGTCTTCATGGCGTTTTTGCCCTTCTCGTTTTTGACCGGTTCGCCGTTCTCGTCGAAACCCTTTGGGATGCGGTTAATGGCTACGTCAATGACGACTGCGCCGGGCTTGATCATCTCGGCCGAAATCAACGGGGCCAGGTCGGGGACTTTGACGTCCTCGCCGGCCTTTTTTCGCCGACGGTAAGCGCCCCAGCGGGCCTGGGAAACGCCGGCGGCGACGATCAGCACCTCGGCCCGGCGGGTATGGGCGGCAAGGTCCACCGTGGCTATGTGACAGACGGTTACGGTCGGCGCCGCGTCGAGGCTTTGCAGCAGGAGCATCGCGATGGGTTTGCCGACGATCTCACTGTGTCCGACGATGACGGTCTCTTTGCCGGCGAGGCCCGCCTGTCCGGTAGGCATCTCCGGGCATGCCCGTTTCAGCAATTCGACGGCCGCCATCGGCGTGCACGGCGCGACCGCCCCGCCACCGTAAAACAGCCGGCCCATGTTTTCGGCGTGCATGCCCTCGACGTCCTTGGCCGGAGAGATCGCCACCTGCACCTTCCGGGCGTCTATCTGCTGCGGCAGGGGCATCTGGAGGATAATCCCGGTCGTCCCGGCGCCTGCGTTCAGAGCGGCGATCTTCCCCAGCAGTCCGTCCTGTGTGATTTCCGCCGGCAGGTTCAGCAGTTCATACTCGATGCCCACCGACTCGCACGCCTTTGCCTGCATGTTCGTGTAGATTTTCGATGCGGGGTTCTCGCCGACCTGCACAGCCGTCAGATGCGGCGTCCTGCCGGATGCGGCCAACCCGGCTGCATCGGCGGTTACCTGTTTCCTGATCTCGTCCGCGACGGCATTGCCGTCAATAATCTTCGCTGACACGTTAGACTCCTTTTGCTGAAAAAAAGACGTTAACCACAAAGGGCACAAAGAACACAAAGAAAAAACAGAAATATTTGTTTAAAGTAAAAACGTTTTCTTTGTGTTCTTTGTGCCCTTTGTGGTTCAGATTTTTTAAAGTTTCAGCGCGTTATAGACAGACATTACAGGCTCGATCTTGTTGAGGCAGTAGAGGTGCAGTCCGGGCGCGTCGTTGTCCAGGAGGTCCTGACACTGTTCGACGGCGAACTCGACGCCTCTTTTATACGTTGCTTCCGGGTCGTCTGCCAGCGGCTCGAAGATGTCCGTTACTGACTGCGGTATCGTCGCACCGCACCTGTCGCAGAATTCGACCAGTTTGGGATAGTTGGTAATGGTGAGCATTCCCGGCAGCAATCGCATGGTAACGCCTTCGGCCCGGACGCGGTCGCGGAATTCGTAATAGATGTCGTTGTCGAAGAACAGTTGCGTGAAGACGACTTCTGCCCCGGCGTCCTGCTTGATCTTGAGGTATTCGCTGTCGAGTTTTTTCGTGGGCGTCAGGGGATGTCCTTCGGGGAAGCCGGGCGCGCCGATGCAGAAGGAATCGCCGTGTTCGCGGATCATCTTTATCAACTCGTAGGCGAAGTGCGGCTCATCGGGGCCGGGCTTGTAGTCCTCGACGCCCTCCGGCGGGTCGCCAAGCAACGCGAGGATGTTGCTGATGTCGGCGGCCTTGAATTGTTCCAGGGCCTTGCGTATGTCGTCGTACGTGTGCTGGACGCACGTGAAGTGGTGCATCACCGGAAGGGCGAATCGCTTCTGGAGTTCGACGACGATGTCAAAGGTCGCCTTGCTGCTGGAGCCGCCCGCGCCGTAGGTAACGTTGAAAAAGTCCGCTTTATCGGCCAGTACAGCGGCGGTGTCGTAAAGTTTCGCAGTGCCTTTCTCCGTCCGTGGGGGAAAGAACTCAAAGGAAATCGTGCGCTGCTTGTCCGCGAACAGTTCAGTGAGTGTTTTCATGTCTCATGCGTCTCCGAG
>DAOVFI010000584.1 GCA_030673005.1 Planctomycetales bacterium | reverse complement strand
ACACCCTACTTGCTACTTGCTGCATGGAGATGAAAACGAGAACGGTAGGGATACATGGAATGCGGGGAAAAGGAGAATTTCGAATAAAGAACACGGAATTTCGAATTACGAAGTAAAAAAAGACAAGCCGACCTTGACACCGCTATGGGGCAGGTCGGCTCGTCGTTGCACATTCAATCAGCGCGACGGTGTGGCACGGTCAAGTCGGAAACTTGGCCGTGGTCCGGCGGCATCACGGCCAAGCCTCACTTCCTGCCTTCGCTAAGGCTTCCGTCTCCGCTTCGCTTCGCCGAGACAAGTCGGCATGGCAAGCAGAACCTGCCGCACCCTACCTGCTAAAAAGCCTCGACCTTGGCTTGACCGTGCCACCCATAATCCGCACTGATGTTCGGTTTCCCAGCGGTTATTTCTTGAGGACCGCGTCCTTGGCCGCCTTGGCGATGCGGAATTTCAGCACCTTCTTGGCCGGGATGTGGATCGGCTCGCCCGTCTGCGGGTTGCGCCCCATTCGCGCCTTACGGTTGACCAGCACCAGTTTGCCCAGGCCGGGAATGGTAAAGCCGTTCCTGGCTTCCTTGTAGGCAAGGGCCACAACCGTTTCCAGGATCTCAGCCATTCTTTTTTTGGGCAGGTCGTTCTGTTCCGCCAGTGTTGTGATAATCTTCGACTTCGTCATTGCCTTGGCCATCTGCATCGCTCCTTCCAAATAAGGTTTCCAATTTCAATAAACGCGATGAGGCATACACGGCGTCCCTTTTGCCGGTGCGGCCTCTCACACCAATCACTATTTAGCCGGGCCTGACCTTCGCCGCCGCCCGACGCGCAGTTATCTTCCATATCACGCCGGTGTCCGTCAAGTTGAAAAAACGCGATTTTCAGGCATTTTTTTGACCTTGCTCTTATCCACCTTGATACATAAACTCGCCGTCGCTGCGACAGCCTGCGAATAAAAGGTTTGAGAGAGCACTATGGACAGAGAACTGCTGAACTTTGGTTTGCGCGCATTCGTGATGCTCTTCGCGATCGTCGATCCGCTTGGGAACGTGCCGGTTTTCGTTTCGGTTACCCAGTCGCTGGAGAGAGAAGACCGCCGGCATCTCGCCAGGCGTGTCAGTCTGGTAGCGGGCGGTGTTCTGCTGGCCTTTGCGATTGGCGGAACGGCCGTGCTTTGGGCGTTCAATCTGACCATACCGGCGATACGAATTGCCGGCGGTATTATCCTGCTTGTAATCGCGCTTCAGATGCTTTCGGGGCGCCAGTTCCACTGGGCGCGTGAGCGATCCGCCGTCGCGCCCGGGGCCGGCCGGAGCGCCGGCATCGTGCCGATGGCGATACCGATGATGGCCGGACCCGCCGCCATGTCCAGCGTCCTGGCGCTGTCGGCGCAGGCCTCGGCGCATGCCGACGCGTCGATACACCTGGCGGCGGTACTGATTGCCATCCTGCTGGTCTGTGGAATTTCCTGGCTCTGCTACCGAGCCGCAATACCGCTGATGCACCGCCTTGGCCGGACAACAATGGTTACAATATCCTGCGTGATGGGCCTGATCCTGGCGGCACTGGCCGTCCAGTTCATGCTCGACGGCCTCGCCGAAGCAATGCCG
>DAOVFI010000268.1 GCA_030673005.1 Planctomycetales bacterium | reverse complement strand
TATTCCCAGGCATTCGCCTGGATTCCGCGAACGTAGGTATTGTTCGTATTCTGTTTTGCCAGCCATTCCAGCGCCTTTTTCAACTCCGGATCGCTCTGCGGATTCGCCCCGGCTGCGAGCATCGTCAGCGCCGCCAGGCCGGTGGGACCGCCGCGTGGGTAGCCCGCCCCTGCCCCAATCGATCCGTCCTTCCGCTGCTGGGAGCGAAGGTACATTACGGCGTCGTCTATGGCGGCGCGAATCTTCGCTGCCGTAACCGGACCGGTGAAAGGCTCGTGGATCCCGCCGGGGAGGCGTTGAATTCCTGCGACGGTGTGTATCATCCGCCGGTCAAGGTTGCCCCGCCCGGACGCGACACTCGCCGTCAGGACAATAATCATCGCTAATGTAATCGCTTTCCCGTTCATTACTGTTTCTCCTCGTTCCTACCGGCATGGTTGTGCGTTCTGATTCAGTTGCCGAAAGGGTGCCATGCCCTCACCCGTCTTCGGGGGTGGGCATGTTACGCAGCGGAAGACATGCTTACCCGCTTCGCGTGAAAGCATGGCACCCGTCAATATACCTGGGACAATCTACTTGTCGTTCCGGTTCGCCCTGTTCTGAACTTTCAGCTGAATTTGCTGATTCAGGTCTATCCGTCCGGGAATCTGTTGGTTTCTGTCAATCCCGGTACCCGGCCTGGTTTGCTTCTTATCCTTATTCTTGTCGCGCTGTTCTTCGATTTTCGTCTTGCCGTCCTTTTCGACGACGATCCGCTCGTTTCCGACGTTCATCGCGACGTTCCAGCCGATCTTCTGGGCCTTGGCGAACTCCTTGTTCTTGCGGAGCAGCGCGAAGTACTCCTTGCTGAAGAGTTTGACGTTGCGGGTCTTCCGATCGCCGGCGGCGTCGGAATCGACCCACTGCCCGTCGCGGAGATAAAACGCACGGCGCCCTATCTGGCGGATACGCCCGGCGGCGACGACACGACCGCTGCGGTCGTTGTAAAAATTGCCCGCATTGTTTGCAACCATGCGGTTCTGAAGCATCGCATCATTTCGCGCCTGCTGCACGGCCCAGCCGCCCGTCTTGTTCGCATTTGCACGGCGCATGTTCTCGGTCGCCCTCTTATACGCAACCTCGTCCTTCACGTCACCGTCGGCATGGGCGAGAAACTCGGTGTACTCGGTAACAATTCCGTATCTCTTGCTCAGGCGAACCACCTCTGCGATAAGTTCCTTGTCCTCGCCGTGGAGGCGGATTTCCTGTAACAGGAAACCGATCTTCCGCGACGCCCACAACGGGGCGAGGAATTCCTGGTCCGACGCCGTCGGCTTGGCGGGGAATATACCCGCGCAGGAGTATTGAACCTTCTTTCCGGCGAGTGTGCCGGAGATGGTCAAGGTGTGCCGCCCGCCCTCGCGGTATCGCCCGAAGACCATTATCTCGCTGCCCTTGAAGAGGACGGGCATCTTCTTCGGGTACACCGAATATGTCCGCAGGTCGCCGAAGGTCAGCGTCGCGTCGATCAGGACCGGGTGAGAGAGGCGGTCGTACAGGGCCGCGACCTTGACGTCGATTTCCTCGTAGGGATCGACGTACTCGCTGCTGCCGTTGGTCATCTCGGCCAGTTTGTCCAGCAGGTGCGCGTTCACGTCGTGCCCGAGTCCCATGACGAACACGCGTGCATCCGACGTGTTGGCCTTCTTGACCGATTCGAGTATCTTTTCCGGCACGATTTGCCCGGCGGTCGGCGTCCCGTCGGTCAGGAAGATCATTATCCTGGGCCGATCCTTCGCCGGTTTTCCGCCCAGTGCGGCGGCCAACGCCCCGCTGATGTTGGTCCGTCCCTGCGCGACGATGTTCTCGACGAATTCACGAGCGGCGGAGATGTTCTGCTTCGACCTGCCGACAAGGTCATTTCGGAAACGCTTTACATCAGTGCCGAACGTTACAATGTTGAAACGGTCGGACGGGTTGAGCCGCCCCAGGCAGTATTCGATCGCCGCCCGCGCCTGCTCTATCTTCTCGCCCCGCATCGACCCGCTGGTGTCGAGCACGAAGATGACGTCCTTGGCGACTGCTTTACCCGCTCCGCCGGTGGGATTGCCCACCAGCATGAAATAACCGTCTTTGTCGTCTTCGCCGCGGTAAGTCAGCACCCGCAGGCCCAGCGCGTCGTCGTCGGCGACGTAGCAGAGCCGGAAATCGTCGCCGCCCGAAAAATTGTCCGCCTTGACGCGGACGACGGCTTCGCGGAGGCCCTTGCGTTTGATATCGACCTGGTGGGTCGGACTGAACATCGCACGGAGGGGTTTTTCGCTGCTTATCTTTACCGTCAGCGACAGTTTTGCGACCGGTTTGCCGGCAAACTTCGCCGCCGGCATCGGACAGTCGAAGAACCGGATACCCCGGACCCTGGAAATCTCCTGCTTGAACGAGAACCGCATCTCGGCCTTGTTCAGGCACAACTTGTGCTTCAGCAGCATCGCAGGCCGGCCGGTCAGGGACAGTATCTCCACAGACCCGGTCTCCTTCGCTATCGCCTCATAGACCTTCTGCGCCTCGTCGGGCGTAAGAAACTGCCCCATCAAAGGTTTAAAACCTTCGCCCAGGTTGGACGCTTTAATCGGAACGCCCGTATTCGAGCGAAAGATAACCGATTTCGGCAGCGGGATAAGGCAGACGACGTCGATGGCCTTGTCCGGGCCGGTGAACGTCTCGTGAATTTCCACCTTCGCGGCTTTTCCGTCGATTGTCACGGTAATGGTGCTGTACCGGACGGTGTACCAGGAGCCTTTGACATCCTTATCGGGGATGAACTTCCCGTCTTCGAGCCGCCCTGCAAAGAATACAGGTCCGGCTGTTGCTTCTGCTGCCAGCAGCATCAATACCGCAGCCGACACAATAATGGTAATTGAACGTTTCATTTTTCAGTCTCCTTTCACTTGCTGGTAACAAGGATATTTCTTCCGTCGATTCGCATGACGATTTCACCGGACATCGACAGTGTTCCCTGGCGGTTCTCCGCCACCAGTCTGTCCAGCAGTTTCATGAATTCGGGCGAACCGATCTTGACTGTCTTGTCGGGTTTGTCGCCGCCTTTGGCGTTGATGGCGTTGCCGTCCACCCAGCGATTGCCCCGCCGGAAGAACGCCCTGTCGTTTATCTGCTGGACCCGCGAAATCTGCACGCGGTCCATGTTCTTGTCGTTATAGAAGTTGCGGCGATTGGCAAAGGTCTGTCCCATTTGGAACGAAGCGTTGGTAGCCTGATTGAAGGCCCCCTTGCCCGAGCGGTCGCGGACGGCGCGGTTGATGAGGTTCGCGTTGGTCACGTCAAGCATCTCAACCCGCCGATTCAGGTCCGTGCCTTCCTTGGCGAGGAAGGCCGTGTACTCGGTCAGGATGCCGAACTCGATCGACAGGCGGACGATCTCATCGACCAGTTCTTTCATCTTCGGATCGGTAGTTACGCCGGGCTTTATCAGCGACGGTCCTTTTCCCGCCCCGGCCTGGCGAATCTCATCGATCAGCACGGCTATCTTCCGACTGGCCCAGAGACGCGGCACGAAACTGTTTTTCGTAGTGGCCTTGTCCAGTTGGAAGTGGAATTTGAAGGTCTTTTCCTTCCCGCGGAACTTACCTTTCAGGCGGAAACTCAACGGCTTATCGCCCTTGTACCTGCCCAGCAGGACGAGCCTGTCGCCCTCGAACATGTCCGGCAGTTGCTTCGGCATCGGGTCGGAGACCCGGCGGGTAACCGGTTCGCCTTTGGCATCGACCACGGTCAGGACCGGCTCTGACAGAACCGGCCCGAACAGGCGGCGATAGACCTGCGAGACCTTCATCTCGACGTCTTCATTCGGAAGGACAAAGGTGCCGACGGCCCGGCTCTTGCGGGCCAGGTGGTTCAGCAGCGGCGTGTTGACGTCGAAGCCGACGCCGAAGGTGAAGATTCGCCGCTTATGTGCATTGGCCTTAATCGCGGCCTCTCGGATCGCCACCTCGCTCCGCACGCCGACCGTCGGCAGCCCGTCGGTCAGGAACAGCACTATCGGAAACATGCCCTTGGCCGGCTTTGGCCTGAGCGCCTCGATCAGAACGTCGTGGATGTTCGTGCCGCCGCCGGA
>DAOVFI010000535.1 GCA_030673005.1 Planctomycetales bacterium | reverse complement strand
GGAGGATAACTACGTCCCGCGTCCGAGAGTGCCGGAACTTCCGATCCCCCCTGAATTCAGCATTCCGATAAACGGCAGTTACCATTACAGCACCGTGGACATAACAAACCCCGGTCAGAAATTCACCTTCACAAGCCCCGTGGCCGGGACGCTCGACTACCTGCTGATATACCTTCAGGACAGGAACGTGAACACACCCTCGGACGTCTTTACGCCGATGGACGTCTATCGCCAGGCAATCCAGGGCAAGATCGCCAGTTGTGTCGGACAGCACATTTTTTACAACAATTCATATTTCGACGGGAACAATCCCGGCCCCAACACCAATGACGACGGCGCAATCGCGCCGGACAAGACGGCCCTGCTGCCGGGGCAGACTGCAAAGTTTGCAAATTACACCAGTTACAGCAAGGGTATCAACGGCGTTATGGTCGATATCGCCGACCTGCCGGGCACGCCCGTGGTAACAACGGCGGATTTCACCTTCAAGGTCGGCAGCAACCCCCCTGCCGCAACAACGCTGCTGAGCGCGAATTTCGACAGCGGAACCGACGGCTTCACCTACGTTGACGACCCGTTCTGGGCGACAAGCAAACCGGCCTACGCCGACGGTAATCGAACCGCTTCGGGCGGTTATTCCGGCAGCGGCGGGCTGCGCGCGTTCGTCGGCGGCGTTGACAACTCGGAAATCAATGGCATGTCCGGCGGGTGGAGCCGCAGTTTCAACCTGTCGTCCGAATCCAATGTAAGCCTGTCGCTGCGATACAAACTGACGCAGGCGTTATCGTACGAGTCGGACGAATGGTCCGAAGCGCTCGTGAGTATCGACGGCCGGCTGGTCGGTACGGACGGATACCGCCTTGTCAAAATCGTCGGCGCAGACGATGACACCGAACCGGTTACCACCGGCTGGCAACTTGTCGAGATCGGTCTGGGAACGCTCGCTGCCGGGGACCATACGCTGGTAATCGGATGCTATAACAACAAGAAAACCGCCGTGGAAGAAATCACTGAAATACTCATCGACGACGTTCAGATTAAAGTCAGCGGCGGGACGCCCTCGGACTGGACCGCCGCCCCGACGCCGACATTCGTCAGTACCCGTAGCGGCGCGGGAGTCGATGGGTCGGATCGCGTTACGATCATTTGGGCCGATAACGCCATTCAGAAGCAATGGTTACAGGTTACCGTCAAGGCCACTACCGCTACGTGCCTGGCCGAACCGTACGTATTCTATTTCGGCAACGCAATCGGCGAGACGGGAAACTCGACAACCGATGCAAGAGTAACACCCACCGACCAGGTCAATACGCGCAACAACCCCCACACACTCGGCGGCCCGGAGGGACCGGCCGGGATCGACGACGCCTACGATTTCAACCGCGACCGCAAGGTCGGTCCCACAGACGAGATCATATCTCGCAATAACGGCACCAGTTCATCAACGGCATTGAAACTGATTGTTGCGCCATAGTACTCTGTCAATCATTAATTTGTGGTCGCACAGGTTTGTAACCTGTGCGGCTGGAACAGGTTACAAACCTGTGCCACCAACAGATTTAAGGTTGACAGAGTAGTAGTTCCGGATGCCAGTAAAGAAACTATTTTGCAAAGGAAGGATAAACGATGACACCAAAGATCAGAACCGTGGCGGCATGTGCGGCATTATTGACGGGATGTATAATCGGGGGAATGTCCGCCAGGACCGCATTGGCAGCGCCGGTGATAACCGCTTTCTCGTCAACGGTAACGTCAGGAACCGCCACGAACAGGGACAACGACCAGGATTTGATGTACCTGATGACGCAGGGAGGAACCGTTACGTTTCAGGTAACCGC
>DAOVFI010000479.1 GCA_030673005.1 Planctomycetales bacterium | reverse complement strand
GGCGCTCAGCCTATGAGCACATCGGACGGGCGATATCACATCGTCTTCAACGGAGAAATATACAATTACCTGGAACTGCGGGAAGAACTCGAAGCAAAGGGGGTTCGCTTTCGGAGCCGAAGTGATACCGAGGTGCTGTTGTCGGCATGGGCGCATTGGGGGCATGAGGCAATCGGGCGTCTGGTTGGAATGTTCGCTGCCGTAATTCTGGATACCAAAGATCGCAAGTTGTTGCTGGTGCGTGATTTTTTTGGGATTAAGCCTTTATACTATGTCAGTTGTGAGCGATTTTTCGCCTTTTCCAGCGAGATCAAGTCCCTTTTGGAGATTCGAGACGTCGCTCGTCGGGCGAATCCGTCTCGTCTGTACGAGTATCTTCGTTTCGGAATTACCGATTACGGCGACCAGACCCTCCTGGCCGACATTCGCCAACTCCGTTCGGCGCATTACATTGAGATTCCCGTCGATTCGCATTCCGAGCCGGAGCAGGTTTGCTATTGGCGAATGGACACGTCCCGGCAGGCGGACCTGTCGTTTGATGCAGCGGCTGAAAGGTTGCGAGAACTTTTTCTCCGGAGCGTTCAAATTCATCTTCGCAGCGATGTTTCCGTCGGTGCGGCATTATCCGGCGGGATTGACTCTTCATCCATTGTCATGGCGATGCGACATATCCAGGGCGACGATCTGCAAATCAGCACGTTCAGTTACATTGCTTCGGACAATGCGATTAACGAGGAAAAATGGGCCAATCTTATCGCTAATCAGGCGGGCGTTCATTCGCATAAAGTCAGGATCAGGCCGGACGAACTGGTTAGAGACCTTGACGACATGATCGACGCACAAAGCGAGCCGGTAAGCACAACGAGCATGTATGCGCAGTATCGTGTATTTCGCCTTGCGCACGAGGCCGGGATAAAGGTCATGCTGGACGGGCAGGGAGCCGACGAAATCCTGGGCGGATACAGGTATTACGTGGGC
This sequence comes from Planctomycetales bacterium, assembly GCA_030673005.1. Lineage (GTDB taxonomy): Bacteria > Planctomycetota > Phycisphaerae > SM23-33 > SM23-33 > DAOVFI01. The sequence goes on along the minus strand of DAOVFI010000479.1, from coordinate 1,172 downwards.
GCTCGCGTAACTTCTCTCTTGAGGCAGGGGCGATTACTTACCGCAGCCCGTCTGCTCGCACGGGCGATGAGGCTGCCGGGACCGGCGGGGGGATTATGGATACTGTGCTATACGGGCGCATTCATGCTGCCCGACAAATTAAAAGCCCCAGCCTTGAGGTTAATCGGTCAAAACCTTCTGCCTCAATGGCTTGACGGCGAATGGTTCCGCCAACGATCGGTTTTGCCTGAGTTTCCTCGCCAATGCCGCCGGCGCGATGCGCTCAGGGAGCAACTGTATGAAACGCTGACCCGGACAAGCGTACCGAAACTCCTTCGATATGAAGACAGAAACTCCATGGCCTTTTCAGTCGAGAGTCGTGTCCCGTTTCTGACGCCGGAACTGGCGGAGTTTTGCCTGTCCCAGCCTGAAGAATATCATATTGGTCCGGACGGGACGGGGAAATTGCTTTTCCGCCGCGCAATGCGAGGAATCGTTCCGGAGGAAATATTGGAGCGTAAGGACAAAATAGGCTTCGAAACGCCCGAAAAAAACTGGTTGACCGCCCTGAAACCTTGGGCCGACAGTATCTTTCGGAGCGATGCGGCATCGGCGGTGAGTCCATTAAACTTTCAGGAAGCCCAAAAGGAATGGCAAGCGGTGGCCGAGGGACGCAGACGGTTTGATAAGCATATCTGGAGGATGGTGAACCTGATACGATGGTCGGAACTTATGGGGATTCGTTTTGACGATTGATAGCGCCGGCAGCACAAATTTGTAACCTGTGCGGACATGATTACCTTTTGTCCCTACCGAAAATACCATCAGGCCATGACAGATGGCAAATCTCTCGTTCGAACACACGTCTCGGAGCGATATTTTCGCTGGAGTAATGATGCAGACAGGCTGATCCGAAGGTGCGATTGGCGTAAAATCAACCAAATGCGCAGACATCAGGCGCTGAAGTTCAAGCACAGTTCGATTCGCCGATCCGTATAAGGTCAAGCCGCTCGCGTGTAGCGGTGATGCAGCCCGCCGACTTGGGGAATGGCGATGACCTTGCCGGTTCCCGGTGGTTCGACAAGGCTCACCACAGGCGGTTCGACAAGGCTCACCACAGGCGGTTCGACGAGGCTCACCACAGGCGGTTCGACAAGGCTCACCACAGGTGGTTCGATCTTTCGGGGGATCGG
>DAOVFI010000402.1 GCA_030673005.1 Planctomycetales bacterium | reverse complement strand
TCATTTTGTTGATGTCGATTCCGGCCTCGTCGCATGCAGCGGCAAGTGTCTTCTCGGAATTTTTACCCCACAGATCGGCGGCCATGTCGGACAGCTCTTGTCGGATGTCAACGGGATCGGCGTCGGGGTTTTCAGGCGGCTTCGGCGTCGATTTCGCTGCGGTCGATTTGTCCTTTGATTTCGCGGGTTTGCTTTTCGCGTCAGTGTCGGTGTTCGGCGGTTTATTTGCTGTTTTCTTCGCCGCCTTTTTCGCCTCGGCCGCTTTCTTTAGCCGCGCCGTAAGCGCATCCATTGGCGTACTGTCGCCGTCTTCGCCGTGCTCGGCTGCCCACGCCTGCATGATCTCATGCCACGTCACCACGCCGTCATCGATAGCTCGCCAAATGTCCCGAAGCGTGGACAGTTCAGCGTTCGACGATGCGCCGATTTCATGACCGAGATATTTTTTCAATTCATCCGGCGAGACATTGTGCTTGCCGAATCCGTCGATGATCTTTTTCTTTGCGCCATCCGGATCTTCCACGATCGCTTTTTTTCGATTTGTCAGGATTCGATCCTGGCACTCGGCTTGAATATCTCCGGGGAGTAGACGTAGGAGGGCGTTGCGCAGCGCCTTGGAGACAAGTGCGTTTTGTACTTGCATGATTTCGTCATCTGTCGCCTGTCTGAGGTAGACGGTTTGTCCGGTCGAGTTTGTGCGCGAGCTGATTGCGATTTCGCCCTCGTTGATCCACCGGCGTTCAATAGTTTTTGCGACAACGATCGTCGACGAAATGGCGACATTGCTTTCGAGATCCATGATTTCGACAGCGACGATCCGCTTGGTGTCATCTTCCCAAACGACAGGAGAGCGGGCGTCGATGTTTGTCATGACTCGCAACGCCTCCTCCGCGAACCGAATTGAGAAGCCCTCGATACCCTTGCCGATTGGTTTGACAAACCAGGCACGATCCGCGAACCCCGGACGGTCGCAGGATTTCAGCATCTCCGCACGCACGCTGTCCATGTTTCGCGGCCGCTGCATAGCCATGACAAACCGAGCCTCTACCTCGGCTTTGGCGCGGGCAGCGAGTACGGTGGCGACCGTTTCGCCCGTCGTCGCGAGTGATTGCTCGGCAAAGCTTCGCCGCTGTATCGTTCCTGCTTGTTGTTTTTCAGTTGCATTTTCCACTGTCTCACTCCTCTCGATAGGTCAGGCGCCGCCGCCGGTTGAGATGACGCAGGGAGGGGAAGGCCCGGCGTGCCCGGCGGCGGCTGGCCTGTCAGTATTTCCGTATCTTTTTCAGATACTCGAAATGCTTTTTTAGTTGCTCTTGCATCTGGCCCGATATCGCCAGCATGGGCGATGGCTCGATTTTGCCGGATGGATTTTTGTACAGCATGCCTTTTTCCACGAGTTGTTCCTCGGCTTCCAGAAATCGCGCGTGGCATTTGCAGATTGCGATCAAGATGTCTCGCGTTTGTACATTGACCTCGTAATCCTCGATCAACTCGGTCCATTTCGCCAGGGCCGCGCCATGTAGCTCGGGGGGGGTCTCGGTCATAGCTCCCCCGGTATGAGATCGTGGACGTTACCCGGATCGAAACCGTCCGATTTGAATAAATCCTTAAAATGACTCTGAACTTTTGCGGTATCCCGCGTCAACGCCTCGGCCGCGTCTGAGTTTGTCCAGATGTCATCAACAATCGCGGTCATGAAGTCGGCAAATTCCCGACTCTCGGAAATCTCGAAGTTTTCAAATCGCGGATTGTGATTGAGATTCATCGATGTGCGGATAACGATATTCCAGTCGTCATTTCGTATCAGCACAAATTTCGCGTGAACAACGGTCATCCGGATACAATCGACGCCGAACGCCTCGACCAATTCCGCGAGAAATGCCGGCTTCCGCGCCTTGAAGGAAAAATCCACAATGAATTTCAGCGATTTGATTTTGTCGCTTTGCAAAAACGAGTGAGCCCGCCGGATGTCGCCGGAGCTTGCCGACCATGTGCAAACCGTGACATCGGCCGGGCCGATCTGATTGAGGCAATGCTCGATGATATCGATCTTGGAGAACTGCCCCTTGGAAAAGCCAAATATTTCCGCGCCGTGCTCTATCGGACCAATCGCCCGCGCGGCGGTTTCCGCGTTGAATTGTCGTGACATACGGCGGCGGGTTTTCCCGCGCTTGATCACCGTGGGGGCCGTGAGGTTGATCGGCTTTGGTTTGGCTTTTTTCATGATTTCGGCCGCATCCGTCGCAGCGTGCGGAATTCGGACGCCTCGACAACCCGTGTGTAGCCCTTGCGCCTGGTCGTCTTCAGCGTCAGCAACGTCCCGTCTCCGAGGTCGCCAAACGTGGCGTCCCCGATCTCCGCTCGGATTTTGGCCTCGCACTCCTTGGCGACCGAGGCCGCCTCCCTGCCCGCCGCTTTCGCCACCTCCCATTCGTTGGCGAGCTCGAGCATGGCCGCGTCCAGGTCGACCGTTTCGCCCGTCTCCGTGGAGTACAGGCGTTTGACTGCGTCCAGACACTTCGGGCCTTCCGGGGGCGGGGGGGCCTTATCCTGGACACGTCGCCAGAAATCCTCGATGGCGGGCATGGCCGCGTCGATGAAGGCGTCATCACGCTCCCGATCTATCCACTCCAGATGGTAGCCGGGGTGCATCGACGCGAGGCAGCCCCACTCGAATTCGCCGC
>DAOVFI010000723.1 GCA_030673005.1 Planctomycetales bacterium | reverse complement strand
GCTGTGCGTGCGGATGTGCGAAGAGCAGATGATGGCCAAGGCCATCGGCTTCCGAGGCAGGGGCGAGAAGAGAAGTATCGGAACGCCGTTTGACATCAAATCGGACGAATGCCGGTTGTGCGGCGGCTGCATGTATATATGCCCCGCCTGCCAGTTGCGATGTACTTATAACGAACCGGAAAAAGCAATCTGCGGCGGCTGTGCAAATCTGTCCCCGCCTTGTATTGAGAAAGACCGGTTCGACGACATGATGTGCTATATGGACCCTTGTGTCGCCTGCGAGATACAAAAAGATAAATAAGAAAAGAAGGAGTCGAATACAATGTCAGTTACGCTTTCGAAGATAAACGCCTCGGCAGCAACTCTTACGAAGAACCGAACGGAAGGTTCCGTTTCGCCGGCATCGGGCATGTGTGCGACCTGTGTGGACGGATGCATCGGCATGTGCGAGATCGGCAAGAGCGCCTATCGCGGACACGAGGTTATTTACCCGCAGCCGTTCGGCGTGATAACAACTGCCGCCGAGAAGACCTATCCCATCGACTACTCGCACTTTAACATCATGGGAACGGCGGTCGGCGCGCACGGTATCGAGGCCGACAGCGACAAGGCCGTCTTCCCCGCCGTCAATCTGGAAGTTACTTTCGGCCACGATAAGGGGCTGAAGTTCCGTCTTCCGTGGATCATTCCGGGGATCGGCTCGACAAATATCGCCAGGAACAACTGGGAAGGTCTGGCCATTGGCTCGGCTCTGGCGGGGACCGGTCTGACCATCGGCGAGAACGTCGTCGGTATGGACCCCGAGTCCGTTATCAAAGACGGTCAGGTGGTCGATACGGTTGATCTGAAGCGACGTGTAAATCTTTACAAGGATAATCAGCGCGACGGTTACGGCGCTATTGTTTTGCAGGCGAACATCGAGGACACCCGGCTTGGCGTGCAGGAATACGCCATTGAGAAACTCGGCGTCGAATGCGTGGAACTCAAATGGGGCCAGGGCGCAAAAAACATCGGCGGCGAAGTGAAAATCACAGACCTCAAAAAGGCCCAAATGCTTTACGACCGCGGCTATATAGTACTGCCGAACCCGACGGATCCTGACGTTATCAAGGCCTTCGAGCATGGCGCGTTCAAGGAG
>DAOVFI010000035.1 GCA_030673005.1 Planctomycetales bacterium | reverse complement strand
CGCCGCTGACCTGCTTGGCGCGTCCGACCTCGACGACGACCTCGGCCCGGGCGTTCAGCAACTCGACAATCCGGCGGTCAAGCTCGTCGATCCGAAGCCGCAAAGGCTCAAGATCGGGTTGTTCGGCGTTGTTATCTTTCGTGTTTGACATTAATCGCTGCTTCTGTTTACAGGAACAGGCGGCAACGGTCAAGATGTTTTGATGTTGTCGGCGGGAAAGTGAGCGGTCATCTTCGACGGCAGGGAAAAATGCAATCGGTTACTGATTACCGGTGCCGGAGAACCGGATAGTTCCAATTATGGTGCTAAAGGACCGCTTTCGCCGGTCCGAATAGATATTTGGTCAGAGGTCTGGACGGTTCGGCAGCGCGTGACCGGGGAGAAGAACAATCGGCTGCGGCGGCGATGTCCGCAAACGATTTTTTGCAAGTGATGCAGAGATCTTTCGTAAAGTCGTCTTACATACTTGGTTTTATCGCATTGGTTTGGGCCGGTGCGATTGCATTTCTTCATTTTATTTACATCCATCCCGGTATCAATGAGCGATCGGATAGCCTGGGACAGGCCGTCATCTTTTCCATGATATTGTCAATCGGATTCGCCGTCCTGATGATTTTTGCCATCCAAAAAGTCGTTTTGACGCCTATGGGAAGATTATTGAATCGCGTGGAGCGTCTGCGGTTGGGGGGGCAAGTCGAGAGCCTTTCGAAGGACTTGCGGGGCGAGGCGCAGGGCCTGGCCAGGGAGTTCGAGGAAGTGCTTTCCCGTGTCGAGAGGCTTTCGGATACCGATTCGCTTACGGGCGTCTGCAACCGCCGCTCTTTCCTGCAGGCGTTCGCCCATGAAATAGACCGCACCCATCGCTACGGCCGGTCGCTGGCGCTGGCGGTAATGGACATCGACTTTTTCAAGGCCGTCAACGACGTCTTCGGACATCAGTCCGGCGACCGGATTTTGAAGGTCTTCGCCGAGGTTATAAGCCAGAACGTCCGCACACTCGATACCGTCGCCAGGCTGGGCGGCGACGAATTCGCCATTCTCATGCCGGAAACCACCGCCGACGAAGCCGTTCCCGTCATCGAGCGGATTCGCACCTGCCTTGCGAAAAAGACCGTCGGTCACGGCGAGTTGAAAATGTCTCTGACCATATCGGTCGGCGTTGTCGATGTGCAAGGCGAAAACCCCGGGACGCCCGAAGATATTATCGACCTTGCCGATCAGGCGATGTATTCGGCCAAGCGGAACGGACGCAATCGGATCGTCAAGGCCGACGAACTCGAAGTAACCGGCGACCAGAGCGTCCGGGACGGCGGCAAGGACAACCTTATTCGTACGCAACTGGCGTGTCTGGATGCAAAATTCAAGAATCTGTTCGTCGAGACGATCAGGGGCCTGACTTTTGCCATGGAGGCGCGCGACAGTCATACGATTAATCATTCCGCCAAAGTCTGTCGGTATGCGATGCTGATTGCTCGAAAGATGCACCTGCCCGAACGCACGGTCAAACACATCGGGCAGGCGGCGATCCTGCACGACATCGGAAAGATCAGCCTGCCCGACAGCCTCCTGATGACCGAGACCGACCTGACCGACCAGCAGTGGTCCAGGATGAAGAAACTACCCGTCATCAGCGCACAGATAATGGAGGGGATGGGTTTCCTTGACACGGAGATACCGGCAGTCCGCTTCCACCACGAGAATTACGACGGCACAGGCTATCCGGACGGCCTGTCCGGTCCGGCAATTCCTGTAGGGGCAAGGATACTGGCGGTCGCCGACGCCTTTGACGCGATGACCTCCTCACGCACATTTCGCGGCAGCCTGCCGATGAACGAGGCGATCGAAGAAATCCGCAGATGCAGCGGGACACAGTTCGATCCCGCCGTAGTCGAGGCCTTCATGAACGTTGTCGAGAGCGGCGACATTACCGATAAGGTCGTCGCCGCTGAGGTCGTTACACAATCGGCCTGAATACATCAATTGAAGTGTAACTGACAACTACCCGCCGTCGAAAAACCTATCTACTCGCTTGACCGGCCTGTATCATCCCACGTAGAATCCCGCCCGATTGACGGTCTGAAAGAATCGTGTAACAGGACGGGTGGCGCGTTCCCCGGGGACCGTGTCGCCTCAGCGGCGGTTGTTAGCGCAGACTACCGTGGTGCCTCGATACACATAATTTTTAGAAAGGGTTACAAACATGGCAAAGACAATTAACGTTGGTATTATCGGCGCAGGATTCATTAGCCCATATCACCTGAAGGGGTATCGGAAATGCACCAATGTCGAGGTTGTTGCCATCTGCGACGTCGTCTCCGAACGAGCCGAAGAAATGGCCGAACGGTTCGAGATTCCCAGGACATTCACTTCGGTCGATAAGTTGCTGGCGATCAAGGAGATAGACGCTGTCAGCGTCTGCACGCCGAACATCAACCATAAGCAATTGACGCTCAAGGCCCTCTCTGCCGGCAAGCACGTCCTGTGCGAAAAGCCTATGGCGATGAACGCCCGGCAGGGGCAAACGATGATAGACGCCGCCCGGAAGGCGCGCAGGAAACTGATGATCGCGCTGAATAACCGCTTTCGCGCCGAAGCGCAATTTATCAAGAGGATCATAGACTCCGGCAAACTGGGCAAACCTTACTACGCCCGCAGCCAGAGCATCAGGCGCAGGGGCGTGCCGAGTTGGGGCGTCTTCGGGCAGAAGAAACTCCAGGGCGGCGGGCCGTTGATCGACATCGGCGTTCACATGATAGACCTGACATGGTACCTGATGGGCTGCCCGAAACCGGTGTCCGTCTCCGGCAAGACCTACGAGACCATCGGCGCAACGCCCGGCCACGTCGGAATGTTCGGCGCGTGGGACCACAAGACATACGACGTCGAAGACCTGGCAGTAGCGCTCGTTCGCTTCGCCGACGGCGCGACGATGAGCATCGAGTCGTCCTTCTGCGCAAACCTCGACAAGGATGTCTATGGCTGCCAGATCGTCGGCGACAAGGGCGGCGCCGGCATAGACCCGCTCCGCGTCCAGATCGAAATGGGAGGACACCTGATGGACTGTACGCCCACACACATACCCGAAAACAACATGTATGACGAAGAGATAGCCGCCTTCGTCGATGCCGTTGCCAAAAACAAGCCCGTTCCCATTCCCGCAACCGAGGCCATATGGACAACAAAGATAATCGACGCCATATACGCCTCGTCAAAAGCAAACAGGGAAATACGACTGAAGTAATAAAAACGTAATCAGTAATTAGTAATCAGTAACCGGAAGAACCAGCAACCACACGGCAGTTACTGATTACTAATTACCAAATGGCGGATTGAAAAGGAATAGGATATGTCGAAACCAATAATTTCATTGAATGTCGATTTCAACGACGAGATCCTTCACTGCGAGCATTTCGGATACAAGCAGTACGATGAAGACAAGATAAGGCTTCTTGTAGAGAAGGCCGCCAACAGCGGATTCAATCGTCTCCTCTGGCGTTTATCCGACTGCGGGAAAGTCAATTATCCAAGTAAAGTCGAGGATGTTTTTGACTACAGTCCGTTCAATAAGATACCTATATCCGACGAATATGACCCTCTGAAGATTGCTGCGAAATACGCGCGGCGTTTCGATGTGGAAATATACGCATGGATTACGCTCTACGACGATGATCCTGTCGTTATGCACAACGGTTCGTACGATATGGCCAGCGTCCTGTGCAGAACTCATCCCGAATGGCAGTTATTGAGCAGGGACGGACAGGAATACTACCAGGGCGTTTTCTGCTACGCATATCCGGGCGTAAGAGAGCACAAACTCGCAATGCTGGCCGAACTGGCCGAATACGACATTGACGGTATCTTCCTCAGCACCAGGCATCACAGCCGGACGCAGGAGTTCTGGGACAAGTCGATGGAGTTCGTCGATGGAAAGATAACATTTGAAGAACTGGACAGATATGCCGACCCGTCCAGGGAAAACTACGGCTTCAATGACCCGATTGTCGAAGAATATAAAAAGAGATATGGCGCAGACATAAGGACAGAGAAATTCGACAGAGATCTATGGAACAAGTTGCGAGGCGAACACCTTACCCTTTTCCTCAGTGAAGCGAGGCAGTTGCTCTCTGCGAAAAGCAGGAAACTCTCAATGATGGTAAAAGACGAGAACAGGGGCAAGAGCATCGGCGGCCATCAGTTGGGCTGGATATTGGGCGACCTCTATACAGACTGGGAGAAATGGACTGAAGATGGTCTTATAGATGAACTGTGCATATATGATGAAGAGAGGCTTACCTGGTGGAACTTTAAGCAGGACAACTGGCAGGACGGCGCACTTGATTTCGTCGAGAAATACCGCAATGCAGCCGGCGACAATGTGAGATTGCTTCTCTGGCTGGACTTATGGACGGCCGAATGGCGGACGAATCCGACATATTTAGAGAGGTATGGAAGCCCCGCCAGGCCCTGGCATCGCAGCGCCTATGCCGACACAAAGCCGCCGGAAGTAATCGAGAAGATGATGACGGCTACGCTGGCCTCTGCCGCGGATGGGTTCACACTGCACGAGGCGCAGAACATGGAGTGGTTCAGCCTATGGAAGAGCGTCAAGAGTGTGGTTCGGGAAGGTTGAAGGAATGGCCGTCATTAAACCGGTGAAGTGGGAAGAAAGTGCGGGTGCAAGGCTCTATTCGCGGGCCAAGAGGCGCATCCCCGGCGGGACTCAACTATTAAGCAAGCGGCCTGAGATGTTCCTGCCCGACTTGTGGCCTTCTTACTACAGCAAAGCCTCCGGATGCGAGGTGTGGGACCTTGACGGTCGCCGCTTCATAGATATGACCACCTGCGGCATAGGAACGTGCCTGCTTGGCCATGCCGACGATGACGTGAACGAGGCAGTCAAACGGTGCATAGACAATGGGAGCATGTCCACATTGAACTGCCCTGCCGAGGTGGAACTGGCGGACCTGCTGTGCGATATACACCCGTGGGCGGACATGGCGCGCTACGCCCGTACCGGTGCCGAGGCTATGGCGATAGCCGTCCGCATTGCCCGCGCATATACGGGGCGGGACAAGGTCGCCTTTTGCGGTTATCACGGTTGGAGCGACTGGTATCTGTCGGCCAACCTGGGCGACGATACAGTCCTTGACGGGCATCTGCTGGAGGGTCTGGAACCGAACGGAGTACCGAAAGCGTTGCGTGGTTCCGCTCTGCCGTTTCATTACAACAGGATCGAGGAGCTTGAGGAGATAGCAACCGAGCATGAAAATGACATTGCCGCGGTTGTTATGGAGCCGCTGCGATGGAACCTGCCTGATGACGGATTTCTGCATAAGGTGAGGGATATTGCCGGGCGTATCGGCGCTGTTCTTGTCTTCGATGAGATAACCGTCGGTTGGCGGCTGCATTTCGGCGGCGCTCACCTTCGGTTCGGTGTTGAGCCGGACATTGCCGTATTTGCCAAATCGATCTCGAATGGATACCCCATGGCCGCTGTCATCGGCAAAGGCGGCGTCATGCAGGCGGCCCAGACTTCATTCATCAGCAGCACATACTGGACCGAGGCAATCGGCCCGACGGCGGCGCTGGCCACTATCGCAAAGATGCGGACGGTCAAACTGCCGGACCATCTTGACAGGATCGGCCGGGCGGTCCAGGACGGCTGGAATACACTTGCCGCAAAGCACGAACTGGACCTGACAGTCAGCGGCCTGCCGCCATTGTGCCATTTCAAATTGAACTACGGCCGGCAGTCCCAGCCACTGCGCACGCTGCTGACACAATGTATGCTCGACAGGGGTTTTCTCGCTACGAATATGTTCTATCCGACGTATGCGCATAACGAGGGCATTGTTGACGAATATCTTTCTAACCTTGACGAGGCATTTGGACTTCTGCGTGAGGCCGTCGATAAGTCAGAGGTAATGTCCCGGCTCCGCGGACCGGTTGCGCATAAGGGTTTCTGCCGACTGACATAATGAAAGGATCAGGGACGTGAAGGTATTAGAGAGTTTCAGGCTTGACGGGAAAGTAGCACTGGTGACCGGCGGGGCGGGTCTCTACGGCCGGCAGATAACTGAGGCGCTTGCCGAAGCCGGTGCGAAGACCTTCATTGCCAGCCGAAACATCGAGGCGCTTAAGGCAAAGGCCGACATATTTAAAGACGCCGGTCTTGACGTAACGCCTTTACAGTTCGATCAGGGGGACGAGGAATCGATAAGATCGCTTCTGAAGGAGATCATCAGGTTGGCTGGCGGGGTTGACGTATTGATTAACAATGCGGTCATGCGTGCGTCGGAGGTTTCAGCGGGGGCGTTTGAGCAATTCGCCCGCAGCATGACCGTCAACGCCACCGGACTGTTCATGATGACGGAGATATTCGGCTCTCACATGGCCGGGATGGGCGGGGGAAGCATCGTCAACATCGGCTCGATTCACGGTATGGTCGGGCCGGATTTCACGCTGTATGAAGGCACGGACATGATACCCCCGCCGGACTACTTCTTTCACAAGGGCGGGATGCTGCAACTGACCCGGTTCGCCGGGTCGAAGTTCGGCCCGTCCGGCGTTCGCGTCAACACCGTTTGCCCGGGAGGTTTTTTCAGTAACCAGAAACCCCGCTTCGTTGAGCGTTACAACGCGCGAACCTTCCTGGGTCGAATGGCCGGCGAGGAAGACTTGAAGGGAGTGATCGTATTCCTGGCCTCGGATGCTTCAGTCTATGTTACGGGGGCCAACATTCCCGTGGACGGCGGTTACACGGCCAAGTGAGTTTCTGGGGATCGTTCTGCCGGCGAAATCCTGCCTGACGGCAGGCGGGCGCAAGCGGTAAAAACGGCATATCTTGAAATTTCAGTGGAACCTTTGGGGTGATTGTGCGTCAAATATCAGAGAAGGACGTTCGAGTGTATAAATAACAGGAGAACAGTCATGAAGGTCAAAGCAATTATGATAGTGATGTCGATGGTGGTAATGACGGCGGGACAGACGGCGCTGGCAGACGGGATGATCGTTCCGGTCCGCCCGAATCTGCCCGTTCGCGGACACTGGTCCGTAAAGTACCACCACGTAAAGGTTACCGTACGCGACCAGGTGGCGTCGGTCCACATCGACCAGGAATTCGTCAACGACTCCAAAGGCGACATCGAGGTCGAATACCTCTTCCCCGTCCCGCCCGGCGCGGCAATGAAGTCGATGACAATGATCGTCGATGGGAAGGAAATGACCGGCAAACTCATGGAGGCCAAGAAGGCCCGGCAGATTTACGAGGACATCGTCCGTCGCAAGAAGGACCCTGCCCTGCTGGAATACGTCGGCTTCGGGCTGTACCGAACGCGGGCGTTCCCGCTCCAGAAGGGCAAGCCCTGCAAGGTCATCGTTACCTACGAGACGGTCTGCAAGAAGGACCATAATCTCGTCGAGGTTTTCTATCCGCTCAACACGGAGAAATTCTCGTCCAGGAAGATCGACGACGTGCGGGTTACGGTCGATATCAAGGCGCGCGCCGACATAACGGCCGTCTATTCGCCCACGCACGACCTGGAGACGAAGCGCAAGGGGCCACGCCACATGATCGCCACCTGGCACGTCAAGAACGCCATTCCCGACACGGATTTCCTGGTCTATTACAAGGCCGCCGACGAGGACGTCGGCGCGACGCTGATAACCTATAAGGGCGATGGGAAAAAGGACGGATACTTTATGATGCTGGTCAGCCCGAACCCACGGACCGCCAAGCAGAAGATCGTGCCCAAGGACGTCGTGATCGTCTTCGACCACAGCGGCTCGATGAGCGGCAAGAAGATCGACCAGGCAAAGGACGCACTGCGATTCGTCCTGAAGAATCTCAACGACGAGGACAGATTCAACGTCATCGCCTACAGCGACTCTGTTGAGCCGTTCTTCAAGAATTTGGCGGAAGTTACCAAGAAAAACCGCGACGAGGCGATGGACCGTCTTGATCGTATCGAAGCCGGCGGGAGCACGGACATTTACGGCGCTTTGCAAACGGCAATGAAGTCCTGGCCCGCGGTTGATGGCAAGCCTGATCCCAGGCCCAAGTATATCATTTTTCTGACCGACGGGCTGCCGACTTCGGGCAAGAAGACGGACGAAAAATCGATCCTCGCCGATACGAAAAAGGCAAACGGCGCCGGCGCACGAATCTTCGCATTCGGCGTCGGTTACGACGTGAACGTCCGCCTGCTGGATAAACTCGTTGGCGACAACCACGGCAGGAGCGATTACGTCAAACCGGCGGAAAACATCGAGGCGAAGGTCTCGTCGCTGTACTCCAAGATCAAGAATCCCGTGATGACGAATCTGAAGATGCGAATCCAGAACCTGAAAATCCGCGATACGTACCCGCGCGAACTGGGCGACCTGTTCGACGGCGACCAGATCATCGCGGTCGGGCGGTACGATGCAAAAGATATGGCCAAACTGGTCGCTGCTGCCGGAAAGAAGAATACAGCCTGCACGCTCGTCGTTACCGGCGTCTATGAAGGCAAGAATCGCGGGTTTGAATACTCGGTTCCGATCCGCGGCGGCAACGACAAGCGGTTCGTCTTTGTCGAACGCCTCTGGGCGGTGAGACGGGTCGGATACCTGCTTGACCAGATACAACTGCACGGCGAAAACAAAGAGATCGTCGATGAACTGATCAAACTCAGCAAGACCTACGGCATCATGACGCCATATACCGCCTTCCTTGCCGATGAATCGGTGGCGCTGGGCGACAAGAAGGAGTTGAGCAGTCAGGGCAGAAGGGAGGCCCGTAAACTCATGCGGGCAACCGAGGGGTTCCGCGGTCATGCCGGTGCCGATACCCGGATGAGATTGAAACAGTCCATGCGCGCTCCCGTCGCGGCAGTGCCCACCCCCAGGCCCGGAAAGGGCGCCGGCGTCAAGCAGTTCGGCCACGCCCGTCGGCTCGATTACGAGTCGGACAAGGCCGAGTATGTCTCCGGAGTCCAGAACGTCGGTAACAAGGCGCTCTACCGCCGAGGCAACGTCTGGTTGGCGCCGGGGACCGAGAGCCTGGATCTGAAAAAAGACACTGAAAAGATCAAGGTAGTAGAGCGGTTCAGCAAAGAGTACTTCGACCTGACCCGGAAGAACACCATCGAGGAAAACCAGGTTTTCGCCAGCCAGCGCAAGGGCGAAGAACTCCTGATCAATCTCCGCGGGCAGGTGTACCGGATACGGTAAGCGGGTATTGGGCATTGGATTTCGTGGCACGGGCGTCTCGCCCGTGAAGCCGGAACATGGCCGAGACGGCCATGCCACCCGATTATTTGACGGTATTGGTCAATTCGCCGATGCCGTCGATGGCGCAGGTGATTGTGTCGCCGCTGCGGAGATAGACCTGCGGCGAGCGGGCTTCGCCCACGCCGCCCGGCGTACCGGTCAATATAACCGTTCCGGCAAGCAGCGTCAGGTCGGCAGAGAGGAATTCGATCAGTTCCGGCACGGAGTATATCAGGTTCGCCGTGGACGAATCCTGCATGACCTGCCCGTTGAGCACTGTTTTCAGGTGCAGGTTGGACGGGTCGATGTCCGTTACGATGCAAGGCCCGAGTGGGCAGAAGGTATCGAAACTCTTTGCCCGGACCCATTGACTGACTCGCTTCTGCCAGTCGCGGGCCGAGACGTCGTTGGCGACGGTGTAACCGAGGATGAAATCCCCGACAGAATCGGCCGGCACGTCCCTGCACGTCCGACCGATAACAACGGCCAGTTCCACCTCGTAATCAACGTGGTCGGGCCCTGCCGACGGAAGGACTATCTCGTCGCCCGGACCAATCACCGAAGTAATGGCCTTGGCGAAAACAACCGGCGCTTCGGGAATGGATGCGTTGACTTCCTCGATGTGCGAGCGGTAGTTTCCGCCGATGGCGAATATGGCCGGCGGGTCCAGCGGCGCAAGGACTTTCTTGGCCTTCACGGGCCGGTCGGTTACGGAATACTCCGCGAATATATCGCCGTCGATGCGACGGAAAGTTCCGTCATCGGCCCCGGCTGCGTAAGTAATCCGCGAATCTTCATCCAGCAATCGGTATAGTTTCATCGAATTTCTCCATTTCAGGTCGGTAAAGTCTAACGGAAAAATCGATAAATGGAATCGGTTCTGGTAGATATTTATGGATCTTCGTATCATTTGAAAGTGAAACAGTCGTGGAGATTTGATTCATGGAGCGAGTTTGCAGTCCGGCTTACAGCGTAACGGTTCGGCTTAGGATCCCCAAGCGTCCGGGAATGTTCGCGCACGTCGCATCCGCCATCGGCGACGTCGGCGGCGACATCGGAACCGTTAACATTGTCGATGAGACAAGGGAATACGTTGTCCGCGACGTGGCCGTCAGTGCGCGGGACGTTGGGCATCAGCGGGAGATCGTCTCGGCGCTACAGGCCGTTGATGAAGTCGAGGTCCTCGGCGCTGAGGACCTTACCTTCGCCTGCCACGAGGGCGGCAAGATGGAGATTGCAGGCCGGTATCCACTTCGCGATTCCGACGACCTGTCGCGTCTGTACACGCCCGGAGTAGCGCGTGTCTGCCGGGCGGTGCACGAAGACCCGCTGCTGGGATACCGCTTCACGATGCGGTGTAACACCGTGGCCGTGGTCACCGACGGCAGCGCCATTCTCGGCCTGGGCGACCTCGGACCGCTGGCGGCCTTGCCCGTCATGGAAGGCAAGGCGCTGCTGTTCAAGCAGTTTGGCGGCGTGGACGCCGTACCGGTTTGCCTGGACGCCCGCGAGCCGGACAGGATAGTCGAGATCGTCAAAGCGATCGCGCCGACCTTCGGCGGGATTAACCTTGAGGACATCTCGGCCCCGAGGTGCTTCGAGATAGAAGAACGTCTTCAGGCGGAACTGGACATCCCGGTCTTCCATGACGACCAGCACGGAACGGCCATCGTCGTCCTGGCGGCGCTGACCAACGCGCTGAAGATCGTGGATAAAAATATTGCTTCGGTGAAGGTGGTCTTCGGCGGCGTCGGCGCCGCCGGAGTTGCGTGCACGCGCCTGCTCCAGGCCGCCGGTGTTCAGAATGTCATAGGTTGCGACCGGGCCGGGGCGATTTATAAAGGCCGGACCGAAAATATGAATCCTGTCAAACGGCAATACGCCGAATATACCAACCCCGACGGATTGCGGGGGACGCTTTCGGATGCAATCGCCGGCGCGGACGTCTTTATCGGGGTTTCCGGACCCGGGACGCTCGCTGTCGCCGACGTGCAGCGAATGGCCGCCAGGCCTGTTGTCTTTGCAATGTCCAATCCTGACCCGGAAATCAAGCCCGAGGACGCCCAGCCTCACGTAGCGGTCATGGCCACGGGTCGAAGCGATTACCCGAACCAGATTAACAATGTGTTGGCCTTTCCGGGCGTCTTTCGCGGCGCGCTGGATTGCCGGGCGACGCGAATTACCGAGAATATGAAGATAGTGGCCGCCGTGGCGATTGCCGCTTCGGTGGGCGGGGACGAATTACGGCCCGATTACATCATTCCGTCCGCCTTCGATGCCCGGGTAGCCCCCGCGGTCGCCCGCGCCGTTGCACACGCAACCGACGACGCCGACGTCAACCGTGAACCGGCAGGACCCGTCCGGGACGTTGACGACCTGATGGGTACTGAATGAGAAAATAGTCCACTAATTACACGTGCCGGAAAAGAATTAGTCCACGAATTACACGAATTACACGAATTTCAAAAACGAAAATATTTATCCATGATTTTATGATTTTTTCATCGGTTAGTAGCTCAATATTATTGAGATGCTTGCTTGCGCCGAATGTCTTACCATCATGATTCGCCAATTGCGCAGGCGTATAAGTAACCGGTAGCACGTAGCCAGTAGCCAGTTAAATAAACGGGCAAAGCAAACCGGCTACTGACTTCCAACTATACAACGAGTTAGCTATTCGAAAAAATGGGTTGCGCTGTAGTATTAATTCTTTTTTTAAAATTCGTGTAATTCGTGTAATTCGTGGACCCCTTCTTCTTTTGAGATAATGTCTGAGCGGATCGTTATTTTCGGCGGTACGTTTGACCCGATCCATCACGGGCACTTGATTGCTGCGCGCGCTGTGGCTGAACAGTTCGGTTTTGAGAAGATTACCTTTATGCCGACTATGGTTCCGCCGCACAAGTCCGACGCTTCTCCGCCTGCCCCGGCGGCCGATCGTCTTGAGATGGTTCGCCTGGCGGTTGCGGATTCGGGGATATTTGATGTAAGCGACATTGAGTTGCAGCGCGGCGGGCCGAGTTATACGTTTGAGACGCTGGTGGCGCTCCGTCGGCGGTATGGACCTGAGGCCGAACTGTACTGGATAATCGGGGCCGACATGCTGGCCGAGTTGCCGACATGGCGCCGGGCGGGCGATGTAGTTGAGATGGCGCGAATTATCACTGCCGCCCGCCCGCCGCACAGCCGGCGGACCGTTTCGACGACGATCGAGTCCCTGCGAGCGCATTTCACTATCGAGCAGGTCGAGCGTATTAACGCCGGTGTGGTCGAGACGCCGCTGATAGACATCTCCAGCACACGGATACGACGCCGGCTAATCGAAGGCAAGTCGGTCAGATACCTGACGCCCGAGTCCGTGGTGGATTACATTCGCAAACAGGACCTTTACGCATCAAAATAATATTGCTAAAAAAGTGGCGTGAAAACTGCTAAAAGGTTATTAAACCGCAATATCGGTGAGAAGGATGAAAATTTCTGAATAAACCGGATTGAAATTGTCATTTTTCCCTTGACATTTCCATCTTTTAGTGGTAGAAGTAATAAATGTAGCGGGAATAAACTCCGCAATTATCGAGGCTCCTCGGCTGAGCTCCCTCCCTTGGCCGAGTTACTGTGACGGCGTCAGGTTCCCCTCCCCTGGCGCCGCCCTTTTTTTTCACGCTACTAAAAAGAGAATGTCAAACCTGCCTACACTTCGGGTCTGAGCCTCAGAGCCGAAGGCAAGGTCGAAGACCGGCAGGTAGGTATCGAACAGGGAATTACGAATTTCGAAGTAAAGAAACAAACCGCCATCTGGTTTTAGTTATTTTTTTACTTCGTAATTCATAATTCTGTG
>DAOVFI010000730.1 GCA_030673005.1 Planctomycetales bacterium | reverse complement strand
TGCGAAATCATCGACCATCAATTGGAGTCGCATCCCGAACGAATGGCTCTGGCCACTGACAGCGCGAGGGTGCTTGCTGTTGGCTTCATACGGGTTGGGATAAGCATCCATCGTTACCAGGTCGAGTTTCGTATTCTTCAGGCTGAGGGTAAGCGGCGAAGAGAAGTAAAGGAATCCGCATGGTCCAATTTCGGAGTCTTCAATCTCGAACCGGCCCCGGAACACATATTCATCCTCTCCATTCTCGAACCAGAAATCGGGCGCACATGTCGTGTCGGGCTTCGGATAGCCCCACGGATACAGCGTCGGCTCCCATTCGATGGGAATCGCCCAACGAAACGGTTTATTCACTCCGATTATCTTCGATCTGATTACTCTCAAATCGGCGGGGCTGGCCAGGCGGATTTCGTTGCTCTCGCCGGCGGAATGCATATTCAGAGTCTCATCCTTGAGTTCCAGAAAAGAACCGGTATCTATCTTTATATTTGTGTAACAGTCAGCGGTTTTTTGGGCGGGATCGTATTTGAAGACAGCCGGATTATTTATCGCCTGCGCAATGTCGGCAAGTGTTACAGGTCCGCCCTGACTGTTTCGCCCGCTGATTACTACCCCTGACCTGAAGGCAGCGGGGATGAGTTTGTCTTTGGCTGCGTTCCACTGGTAATGCTCGGGGTAATTTTCGACCACTATTCGCGGCGGCGGGTAGAGATACTTGTCTGTATATATCTCCAGGCAGTCAAGCCAACCTTCGTTGGTGGGGTCTGAGTAATCCCACGCCGTGGCCGACATTTTGATGGACGTGATGAGGCATTCGCCTTCGCGTGTCTTGAAGAAATTTCCGCCTTTTTCCGGCTCGACGAGGGCGCCGGCGAAACGGGGATAGACCCGCCCGTCCACGACCACATGATAAAAACGCCCGTCGTATATCATCCTCATCTCATGCCATCCCACATTGTAGGATTCTTTCCCCTGAACGCCGGGGTTCCCGCCGTAGTTGAGGAATGCAAGGTCCATAGAACGCCCGTAGGACTTCATTACTTCGCCTTCGGGGCGTCGTTTAAACCTTTGACCCTCAATCATAGGGTGCCCGCCGCCGTCTCCGGCGCTGCCGGCGTAAAAATGC
>DAOVFI010000263.1 GCA_030673005.1 Planctomycetales bacterium | reverse complement strand
ACGGTTACCTGGAGCCACTGCTTTTGCACCGCGTTGTCGGCCCAAATGATCGTTACGCGGTCGCTTCCGCCCCTGCCCGCCCCGGGCCGGACCGTTATGCTGCTCGCAGCCGGGGCGGTCGCCCAGGTTCCCGGTTCGTCGCTGTTGCCGACCTTGAAGATAAAGTCCGCATCCGTCGGCGTACCGGCCAGGCCGGCAATATCGACCATAACGCCGTTGATGCCCCGGCTGTAACCGGTGTAGTTGGCGAACGTAGCCGTCTGTCCGGGCAGCAGGGCCTGCTTGTCGGGTGCGACGGCGCCGTCGTCGGCCGCATTGGGCAGGGCGTCGTTTCCGTCGAAGTACGAATTATTGTAGAAGATTTGCCGGCCGACAACCGCGATCGGTCCGGCCTTATACATCACTAAAGCGTCGTAGTCGCCGTGGTTCGAGTTGTTCGCGCCGGCGAAGTCGGTGGAATACGTGTATCCCGCCATCCAGGTTCCACCCGCCTCGTCGGTGGTGATGCCCCGTCCCCAGTCCCCGCCGCTTCCACCCATATACGTCGCCCAGGACAGGGCGCCGGCGCTCGTAACCTCGACCAGGAACGCGTCGCAGAAACCGCCGTAGTACGTGTTGTCCGCGCCGTAAAAGTCCGAGGATCGCGTCCATCCGATTACTATTGCGCTGTCGGCGCTGTCGGCGACGATGTCCATGCCGTAGTCCGGTTCGCTTCCACCGAGGAAGGTCGCCCATTCCAGCGCGCCGGCGGCGGTAACCTTCGCTACGAACGCGTCGCCATGGCCGCCGTGGTACGAATTATTCACACCGGCAAAATTCGTCGATTGCGTCTCTCCCGACACCCACGCGCCGCCGGCGCCGTCAAAGGCGATGCCAAGGCCCGAGTCGAGTTCGCTTCCGCCGAGGTAGGTCGCCCATTCCTGCGTTCCGGCGGGCGTAACCTTCGCCACGAACACGTCGTTGCATTGGTAGTGCGAGTTGTTCGCGCCGGCGAAGTCCATAGAGAAAGTCCATCCCGTCACCAGCACAACGCCGCTTTCGTCCACGGCGATACCTTTACCGATGTCCTCCCGAGCGCCGCCGAGGTAGGTTGTCCAGTCCAGTGCGCCTTCGCCGGTAACCTTCACCACGTAAGCGTCGTAGAGTCCGCCGTGGTACGTGTTGTTCGCGCCGGCGAAGTCGCTGGAGGTCGTGTGCCCCGTTATGTATGCGCTGCCTTCGCCGTCAACATCGACGTCGTGGCCTTCCTCGAAGTCAGTCCCGCCGAGGTGGGTCGCCCAGGCGAGTATGCCCGCAGGTGTAACCTTCGCAAGAAATGCGTCGTACCGACCACCGTGGAACGGGTTGTTCGCGCCGGCGAAGTTCGTCGAAGACGTCGATCCGGCGACCAGCGCGTTGCCGTCGTCGTCGGTGGCGACGCCGCCGCTGAGGTCCCAGTCGTCTCCGCCGAGATAGGTCGCCCAGACCTGCGAGCCGGCGGAGGTAACCTTCGCAACGAACACGTCGTAGGTGCCGCCGTAGTGCGTGTTGTTCACGCCGTCGAAGTCGGTGGATTTCGTGTTACCCGCCACAAATGCGTTTCCGGCGCCGTCGGCCGCTACTTCATAGCAGCGGTCTTCGTCGGAGCCGCCCAGGTGGGTCGCCCAGTCAAGGTCCGGGTCGATTATGAGTTCGGCGGTAACGTCGTAGTCGCCGGAAATGTCGAAGGCATAGGTCTCGGCGTCCAGCAGTATGAATTCGCAGGCAACCTCGATCCGCTCGCCGTCAATATCCTGATAGACGTACGGGGCCTCGTCCACCACCTCGCCCAGTTCGGTCCGGACGTGCAGGGCGCCGTCTTCGTCGATGAACAGCCCTTCGATGCCGTCGTAACTGACCTGAATCTGCGTGTAATCGACCCCGGGGGCAACGTGAAACTCATACTTGAGGCTGTCCCGCCGGCCCCAGGTGTGCAGGTCGATACCGTCGTATAGACCCATGTATGCCACGACCTCGTAGCCCGACACGCCTGACCGCCAGCCGGACCGGTCGCCGACAAAGTAGTTGAATACCGTATCCGACCGCTCCAGTCCCACCGGTCCGACAGCATCGGCTCCGTCGAAACGTGCGGCGAAACTCGTATGGGCCGTCTCGGCGTCCTCGCCGCCGTCGCGGCCTGCGAATCGACCCGCTGCGTCCGGCGCTTCGGCGCCGCCGGCATCCTCCGCCCGGAACAGATGAAAAACCGGACCGGCGTCCGTATGCAGCACTGCTGCGCCCGAACCGTGAAAGGCGAATCGGACAGAATCATCGGCCCATTGTCCCTGGTTCTCCACAAAAACCGCCGGCGAACCTTCGAACAGTTCAATCGCCGTCTCTTCCAGTGCGGCGTCCAGCAGCAGCCTCGGCTCGAGTTGCTCCAATATCGGCTGAACCTTCCGGACCCGCCGAACCTGCGAACCGACAGTCGTCTTTCCATGCATTGATAATGCTCCTTTCCCGGCACGACTTTTTTAGTGTGAAAATCACCCCATCCCGGCAGGAAAAACCCGTAACCTCGACACCCCGCCAATTCCTCCCGGCGCACTCAACAGTATAACACGATTCCACGAAATTACGAAGGGATCAATTGCTTATATAGCCAATTATTTGAAAGACGAGCCTGTTGCATAACCAATTTTAGCCCGTTAGGGCGATACACCTGCCTGCCGGCAGGCAGGTGTTAGCCCAGCCCGGAAGGGCTGGGGACTAAGTGACGATAAGGTACAAGCCCCTTTAGGGGCGACACAAGTTCTTGCTACATATAATGTTCCGCCCCTAAAGGGGCTTGTGCTTTCGTATGCCATTTATCCCACGGCTGCCGCCGTGGGCTAGCATGTTTCGCCCGTTGGGCTTGTGAAACAGTTTATGCAACAGGTTCTGTAGTAATAAAAAACTCTTGTCATAAGGCGGCTTGACGAACGTTTTGTGTCTTTACTTCGTTATTCGACATTCAATTTTTACATGTTTGTATTAACCCGCGTTGTCGTGGTAAATCGGCGAAAGGGGAACGTTTTTCATATTCCTTCCCGTGCGGGTTGGTGTCGGTCGAGGGCGATTTTGCCGCGTATGGATTCCAGGCGGGCGGCCTTTTTGCCGATCCGGCAGACCAGCAGCATTATCGGCTGGCGCCGCTGGTCGCTGAAGGTTATCACGATCCGTCCGAAGCCCAGCAGGCGCTCGAGAAAATCGCCCGTGTCGATCCGCGTGCTGTATTCCTCGCGGGCGATCTGCTCGCCGGTCTCCGTCGGGCCGATCTGGATGTTCATGTAATTCGGCGTGATGGCGACATAATAGAACAGCCCCCTCAGCCACGAAATCAGGATCGCCAACGTGAACAACGCCGCCAGCAGCAAATAACCCATCGCGCTTATGTGTATGCCGAGGTGCCTGAAGAACCTCAGGAACGGCGCCAGCCAGTCCAGGAACAACAACCACAGTGTCAACACGATCATGCACAGCAGCACGATCAGCAGCACCTTGATGCTCATCTCATACTCATCCACGAGGAAGTTCAGGATGAACATACCCAGCCAGACGCCACCGAGGATTTCCGCGTTGAGGCCGATCCAACCGGCCTGCTTCATTGCCATCAGTCCGCACGCGACCAGCGAGGTCAGTATCATCGGCACGTACAGGACCTTCCGGCTCCAGCCGAAGACCACCAGCCAGTCATTGATGTCCGGGTCGGCCTTGAGTTGCTTTGCTACGCGCAGGCGGGAACGGATCGTCTTTCTCATGAAAAACCACGCCACCGCGCCGAACAGCAGCAGCACGAAAGGAACAGAGAAGATTATAAATTTTTTCCAGCCCCACATAAACGAATTCCTTTCATCGACTGTACTATATTTGACGCCAACGGATCATCGGCGTCAAATCATAATTCGCTTTGCGCAACGTGGACGATTTAAAGCACGTACTTGATCATGACGAACCCGCCTATAAGCAGGGCTGCGAATACCAGCGTCATCCAGTTGAAGTACTTCTCGATGAACGGCGTGATCTTCGGGCCGAAGGCGCGCATCAGGCCGGAGACCGTGAAGAATCGCAGGCTCCTGCTGGTAACCGCCGCCAGGAAAAACATCACGAAGAACATACCGGGATTTTCCGTCTGCGGACCGGTGCCGAACATGCCGGCGAAGATGTTAAAAACCTTGA
>DAOVFI010000420.1 GCA_030673005.1 Planctomycetales bacterium | reverse complement strand
CGCAGGGAGTTGACCAGTATGGATATTTACCAGGCCGTGCTGGATTGCGGCGTGACGGATACGGCGGGCTTCGGCAAGTACATGACCGAAAGGGGTGTAGTTATCCCTGGAGAATGACGTGAAGAAGTTCCCAATAAGGCTGCGCTGGATTATCTTGACGGCGTTAATCGCCCTTGCCGCTGTCCACTGCTACCTGAATCCGCCTCATGGCGCGGAAGCGGAATTTGAAAGCCCCAGACTTCCTCTGATACTACTGATGCTTGTCGTCATTTTCGTAGTCGGCACGATTATTGAAGATATCACAAAAAGGCGAAAGCCGCCCAAAGAATAGCGTTCTGTCGCCGAGACAAGTCGGCATGGCAAGAAGAACCTGCCGCACCCTACGATTACTTTATTCTGCGGCGCAGGCCCATGCAGGCGCCGATTGCCACAAGTAATAATGTCGCGGGTTCTGGTATCGAGCCTGTGCCCTCGCCCCAGTTGCCCAGGACTGTGTCGAGGTCGCCCTGTCCGACGAAACCGTCGCCGGTCAAGTCCGCTCGCGGGTCGGCAGGAGGAACGTTCTCGCCCCAGTCGCCCAGAACCATATCCAAATCCGTCTGTCCGACGAAGCCGTCCAGGTCCGCGTCGCCGCAGAAGAACTGCTTCGGATCCTCGCCGTTGAGGTAGTAGAGGTTATACCATTTCAGGTCAATCGTCGCGCCGGCATTCATTATAAGGTTGTTGACATAAACGGCCTCACCAACGCCGGTACCGTCGTCCTGGTTGTCATAATGATCGATCAGTTGGATTCCCCCTGCCGCCGTCCCGCCGAGTTGCAGCGTATCCAGCACGAAATTGGCCTCGGTAAAGCCACCAATTACCGCCCCGACATCCTCACCAGCCGCTTCAAACGGATCGACATCTTCCGTGCCGCCTTCGAAGATCATCTTCAGGTTCCCCAGCCCGGCCAGGTTGGCCGAATTGGCGCTCTCGTTCTGGAAGGCCGACCCTGTCATGTGAATAGTCGCCCCCACATCGGCGGCCGTCAGTGTGCTGTCCTGCACCAGTACAAGCGACTCGCCGACACTGACCTGTCCTGTCGCGCCGATATTAAGCGAGCCTGTACCCCAGACATTGAGTATTGAGCATACCTCGACACTGCCGCCATTGCTGACGTTCAACTCGCCCGTCCCGCCACTGGAAGAGTGATATCCTCCGACGTAGAGGTTGCCGCTGTTGGTCCAGGTCGAACCGGCGCCACCGACCGTTACCTCGCCGGTTGAGCCGGAGTAAAAGCCGATGCGGCCATCGGCATTACTGACGTCCCCGCCATTGGTGATATTCAACGTCCCCTGACCATAGATGCCGACGGTGAGGTTACCGTTGTTGGTCCAGGTCGAACCGCTTCCATCGACCGTTGCCACGCCGGCCGAGTCGGAGCTATAGCCGATGTCGCCATCGCAATTAATGACGGTCCCGCCATCGGTGATGTCCAACGTCCCCTGACTGTAGCGGCCGACGGTGAGGTCGCCGTTGGTCCAGGTCGAGCCGTTTCCATCGACTGTTACATCGCCGGCCGAGTCGTACCAAGTGCCGATGTAACCGTAGCTATTACTGACGGCCCCGCCATTGGTGATATTCAACGTTCCCTGTCCTTCCTGGCCGACGTGGAGGGCCCAGTTTGAGTCCCAGGTCGAACCGTTTCCATCGACCGTTACCACGCCGACCGAGCCGGGGTAACGACCGATGCGGCCCTTGTATGAAGTCAAATAGCTGCCGAGATTGATGGTTACGCTGCCGGTACCGGTCTTGCCGATGAAGGCCTCTGTATAAGGGCTTCCGCCGCCGATCCACCAATCGAGGCCAGTCGGGTAAAGGTCTCCGCTGGGCGTAATCACAGCCTGCAAAGGCGCCGCCAGAGCAAGTAACAGCAGAGAACCCAAAACCCATGCGAAAATGTGTGAACGAACCATTTCATTCTCCTTTTTTCGAAGTGAGATAATGCCCTAAATCGTGTAACACACTATACACTAACAACTAAAACTGTAATAGATTGTATCATAGATACGTTTTTTGTCAAGATAATTCCCTTTTCAAGGTTTTCCTCAGGTGCATCCAGTTTGAGTAGGAAAGATTTTCCCGGACGCTGGCGTATTTGTGCATGATATGTGGAAAGATCGAACAACGCCGAACGGTTTATCGTGAGCAGTGTCGAACGGTTTATCGTGAGCATCGTCGAACGGTTTATCGTGAGCATCGTCGAACGGTTTATCGTGAGCAGCGTCGAAGGGCAGGCTGACCAAGGGTCAGGCGAATCGATCAGGGCGCGAGGGATTTGTCGTAATGTTTGATGATCCAATTGCCGGGTCTGGGTTTGGGCAGGCCGACGGGGGGCGTTTTGCCTGTGATCTGCCGGATGGCCCAGGCGGCGGCCAGCATGAGGCGCTGATCCTTGCGGTCGGCGGTGAGTGTCCAGCGAAGGTCTTCGACCGCCTTGTCGGCCTTGAGGCGCCCGAGCGATTTGGCCGATTCGAAT